>JAISKX010000181.1 GCA_031260765.1 Endomicrobium sp.
GTTTTTGGCGAGATTGCAGTGAAGTGCGGACAAAGCGCAATTATCGGGGAATTGATTGCAGGCGTGATTATCGGTCCAAGCCTTTTGGGTTTGGTGCATGAAACGCCGACTTTTAAAGACATTGCGGAGTTAGGCGCAGTTGTTTTGCTGTTTGAAGCAGGGTTATCTACTAATATAAAGGAATTTGCAAAAGCGGGCGGCTGGGCTACTTTGGTGGCTTTTATGGGCGTGATTTTTCCTTTCTTCTTCGGATATCTTGTGTTTCATTATATATTTAGCATGCCTATGACTGCGTCTATTTTCGCAGGCGCTGTTTTGACTGCTACTTCTGTCGGAATTACGGCAAGAGTTTTTCTTGACTTAAACAAAATGGACACTCAAGAGGCTAAAATAGTTTTAGGAGCGGCTGTCATTGACGATGTTATAGGCTTGGTGATTTTGGCTGTCGTAATGCAGCTTGTCAATAGCGGAACTATAAGTTTTGGAACTATAGCCGGCACAAGCGGGATTGCGATTTTATTCTTGGCTGCTGTAGTCGGTCTTGGACTTTTGATAACTCCTCATGTTTTTAAGGTTGTTGAGAAAATGAATCAGGATTTCATCATTTTTGTTATAGGCATAGCATTCTGTTTATTTGTATCGGCTTTGGCGGCTCATCCTAATATCGGTCTTGCTCCTATAGTCGGAGCTTTTGCGGCTGGATTGGTTTTATCCGCTACAAAGCATGGTCCGCAAATAAGCGCAGGCGTTAAGCCGCTTTATGCTTTTTTGGTTCCGCTGTTTTTTGTTTTTATGGGAACGAAAGTGGATATCGGGATTTTCAATCCTTTCC
Organism: Endomicrobium sp.; assembly: GCA_031260765.1. Lineage (GTDB taxonomy): Bacteria > Elusimicrobiota > Endomicrobiia > Endomicrobiales > Endomicrobiaceae > Parendomicrobium. Next base: position 833 of record JAISKX010000181.1, read on the forward strand.
CGGAAGGCAATAGTTCAGTTTTAATGCTTGCGGGACTTTTATTTGTAGTGGCTTTTGTAGGTAAAGTTATGGCTGGATTTGTCGTGCTTAAAAAAGGCATAGATAAATTGTTGATAGGAGTGGCTATGGTGCCTCGCGGCGAAGTCGGTTTGATTTTTGCCAGCATGGGACTTACATTGGGAGTGTTTGAGCAAAATATTTATAGCGCTCTTGTCGTAGTTATAATGCTCACGACTTTTGTAACTCCTGTTATTTTAAAAATTCTCATATCAAGAAAAAATAAACAAGAACAGCAATAGCGGTTTAATTAAACATTTACGCACAAAAAAAGAGCCTCTTTTTTAAGAGGCTCTTTTTTTTATTGGGTGATATGTTTTACTTTTTTATTGCGAATACTTTCTTTGCAAGTCTTGCTTTTTGATTTGCCGCAGCTTTGAAGTGAATTACATTTCTTTTTGCCGCTTTGTCCCATCTTGAGAAAAGCTCTTTTAGAGTTTCTTGGGCAAGTTTGAGGTCTTGCGCTTTTATAGCGCTTTCAACTTTTTTTACAGCAGTTTTTATTTCGCTTTTTACCGCCGCATTTCTTAATGTTCTTTTTACCGCTTTTCTTGCTTCTTTTAAAGAAGATGTATGTCTTCCTGTTTTGAGTTTTGCCAATTTTTAATACTCCTTAGGTTAATTTTTTGTTTTATGAAATACAGTCTCCGCATTAGGTCCTTCTAAAGCGGAAGTAGTATATACGCATCTTGGATTCCACAGAAGCCAGCTTCCTATATTATTGTCATAACAAGCTTGTATTTGAGATTTAACATGCTCTTTGCCGTATTTATAATTAAATATGGTGAAATCTTGCAGCCAAGGACGGAGCTTTTTTGCGGGTATTTTCTTTACCGCGCCTTTCATACTCTCATAGACTATTCTATAAGGAGCTTTATTGGGCTCTTTTACTCCATAGGTTCCAGCCGCATAATGAGAAGGATATACCATAGGGCTTATATAATCCACCCATTGAGCCATTTCAACAATCTTTTGTCCTATTCCCATATCGTCTGAAGTAGTGGTCAAGCCGAAAACATCTATAGAGATTTTTACATTTTTGGCTTTTAATCTGCTATTAGCCTCTTTTAAAAAGCCTATGATTGCATTTGAAGCCGCTGAATTTGAATGCGCTTTGCTATATCTTGCCGAAGATAATTCGCCGTCTGTTGGAAAGCGGATATAGTCAAATTGAATTTCATCAAAACCTATATCGGCGGCTCTTTCGGCTATCTGTATAATATAGTCCCAAACATCTTTATTGTATGGGTCAAGCCAAGTGAGTTTGCCTTTATCCATCCATAAGTCGCCCGAAGAAGTTTTAATTGCAAGATTAGGTTTTTTGCGGGGCATAGCATTGTCTCTAAAAGCTACAATGCGGGCTATTGCATAGATATTGTTTTCCTTCAATTGCGCTAAAAAACTGTCAAGATTGGGTATGGCATTAAAAAAGAGCTCATTGTCCATTGCCGGCTTAACGCCGTTTATAAAAAGCTGACCATCGGATTCTTTTAAATCAATCACGACAGTGTTTAATTCAGTCCTTTTTAACAAGTCTATCACAGCCTTGCTTTGTTTGCTTGAGCCTGTCATAAAAGCAGTCAAATGAATGCCTCTGATGAATTTCTCTACTTCTCTAACCTCTATATTGGCTATCACATTGGAGGCTATAATATCAGAAATTTCTTCAGATTCTTGCACTGGAGTTTCAAGAACTGCTGTTGCGGAAGTTGAATCAGGATTTGATTTAACGCAGGCAGGTAATGAAAAAATAAAAA
>JAISKX010000057.1 GCA_031260765.1 Endomicrobium sp.
CGCCCACAAGAATCTTGAACAAATTGTAATAGCAATGGACGGCTCTTGTCAATTTCTCCTTGACGACGGCAAAACCAAGGAAGAGGTATGGCTCAACCGTCCCGACATAGGCTTATACATAGGCAAAAATATGTGGCGGGAAATGCGTCATTTCTCCTACGGCTGCAAACTGATGATTTTGACAAATCAATACTACGACGAAAGAGAATACATAAGAAACTACGGCGAGTTTTTAAAAAGCATTAAGAATTAGAGGAAAATATGAGAATACAAATATCAAAATTTGGAAATGTTTTGCTATCTAGACCTAATGGAAAGGAGGCGTTTTTGGCTGCAAAAGCGCACACTTTTAATCCCAATGAAAAAGAATTTCTTTTAGATTTTGTAGGAGTAGATGTTTTAACTCCGTCTTGGGCTGATGAATTTATAAGCGGAATAAAAAGAGAGTTTTCTAATGCTGTAATAAAATATGAAAATACGAGCAATGAATCCGTATCAGCCACCTTAAAGATAATTTAATATAAAGAGGAAAGCAATGTTTCACAAATTATCCGACATTCAAAGTAAAAACATAGGAGAAGGCACAAGGATTTGGCAGTTTTGCGTGGTTTTGGTGGGGGATAAAATCGGCAAAAATTGCAATATCTGCGCTAATGTTTTTATTGATAATAAAATAATTTAAAAGGAGGGCATTTCTATGGATATAAACAAACATTTAATAGACCAGAGAATCAAAAATATTGTTAAAGAAAATCCAGAATGGTTTAGCGATATAAATGATGACAATAAAAAAATCTCAAAAGCCTTTGTTTTATTTACAGCCTCTACATTTTTAGATATTGAATTGACCGAAGCCGTCTCTTTACTTACGGATGGAGGAGGCGATGCCGGAATTGATGCAGTATATATTGGAGATGCTGATGATTTAGAATTGCCAGTGACTATTTTTCAAGGCAAATATAAGATGGACTTAGAAACAGAATCAAATTTTCCCGCTAATGAAGTTCAAAAAGTTGCAAATACTATTTGGACAATTTTTGACACCAACAAAGACATAAAAACTTTTAATCTAATTTTAAAATCAAAAATAGAAGAAATAAGGTCGCTTATTAGGGATGGATATATCCCTATTGTAAAAGTTGTTTTATTTAATAATGGGATTAAATGGAATCAAGAAGGAGAGCAAAATTTAATAAATGCAAATTTTCCTAAAGAGCAAGTGGAGTTTGAATATGTAAATCATAATTCTATTGTCGCATTGATGCGTTCTTCAAAAGAAATAAACGCTTCTTTTACTTTAGAAGGCGCAAGTTTAGTAGATGATTTTAATTTTAAAAGGGTATTGCTTGGCAAAATCAATGTTTTAGAGATAGCCCGTCTCTTTGAGGCTAACGGCGATTTTCTTCTTGAAAAAAATATCAGACGATATTTAGGATTAAATAGAAATCGAATCAATTTAGATATGCAAAATACGCTTTTAGGAAAGAATAAAGAAAATTTTTATTTTAAAAACAATGGTCTTACTATGATTTGCAAAAAATTCAGCCACAATGCTTTGCAACAGCAAAATTGGAATATTTCCGCTGAGAATTTGCAAATTATTAACGGCGGACAAACTTGTAAAACCATACAACGGACAATATCTGATAATCCTCTAATAGATTATTCTCAAGTATTTGTTTTGATAAGACTTTATGAATTATCGGTTGGACAAAATGAGGGGTCTCTTGTGAATGAAATTACTTTGGCTACCAATAGTCAAAATCCTGTTGATTTAAGCGACCTTCGTTCTAATGATGATTTACAAAAAACTTTAGAGGCGGACATAAAAGAATTGGGGTATCAATATAAACGGAAAAAAGACGATATGAAGTCAAACGAGGCGCTTATTCCTTTATCGGTCGCGGCGCAATCTATATGCGCAATTTGGAAAGAGCTGCCTCATATTGCAAAATTCAAAAAGAAAGAATTGTTTAGCAGTCTTTATGAAAAAATTTATACGAGTGATTTAAATGCTGCGCAAGTTGTTCTTGCAGTATTGATTTACAGATATTGCGATAATCAGAGAAGAAAGAATAATATAATAGAAATGTTTCCCCATATACCGTATAGCAATTATTTTATATCAATGATTATAGGGGAGTTATTGTTAGAAAAACATAATATATCATTAAAATCATTAACTCATAAAAATTTTGTTGAAATAAAAAATTATTTTGAAACCAATAAAGATGCCTTGTTTGAAGCCGCCAATCAAATACTGATTTCTGCATTGAATAAATTTTACAATGAAGATTACAAGAAACTTGATAATACGAGGCTTGCCTCAGTATTTAGGCACGGCGATTTATTGAATTACATTAAAGGTAAAGGCAATGTTTCACAAATTATCTGACATTCAAAGTAAAAATATTGGAGAAGGGACGAGGATTTGGCAGTTTTGCGTGGTTTTGGCGGGGGCTAAAATCGGCAAGAATTGCAATATCTGCGCTAATGTTTTTAGGGGAGGGCTGCTTAAATGGAAAAATTTATTTCTGGGATAAATATTAATTTGAGGGATGTTAAGGTCTCTGATGCAGAGTTTATATTAGCGCTAAGAACAAATGAAGATAAAAATAAATTTTTACATAAAACCGATAATGATTTGAATAAACAGATTGACTATATAAACGCATATAAAGAAAAAATAAACGAATGGTATTTTCTTATTGAAACAAAAGATAAAAAGCAAATTGGAACTATAAGAATATATGATGTTATTGGAGATGATTTTTGTTGGGGGAGTTGGTTGATAACAAATGAGGCTTTAATAACTGCGGCATTGGAGTCAGCATTATTAATTTACGAGTATGCTTTTTATACTTTGGGATTTAACAGAGTTCATTTTGATGTAAGAAAAGGAAATGAAAAAGTTGCCGCTTTTCATAAAAGTTTTGGAGCCAAAATAATGAAAGAAAGCGATACTGATTATTTCTTTACATATTCAAAAGAAGACTATGAATTTATAAGACCTAAATATTGCAAATTTCTAAAATATTGTGTTAATTCCAAATAAATCTGATATAAGAATTGATACTTGACAAAAGTCCTTTCTAAAGGCTGTTAAAAATATTAGAGCCGCTTTTAGATTTACATAAAGTTAATGAGAAATCGGGATATGAATAGTGAAATGATTTAAATCTTTCAATTATTGCAAAGATAATTTATTAAACATATATAAACAAGGAGAATGAGATGAAAGAAAATATCAGAGATGTTTTGTCAGAATCTTTTAATGAAATTAAGCCATTATTGTCCAAAAATGTTGAATACAGCGACGATTTGGTTTTAATGGGAGGGGGAGCGATTTTAGACTCTATGACTTTGGTAAGTTTTGTATCAACAGCGGAATCTTTAATCGGGGATAAGTTCAACAAAGATATAACGCTTGTATCGCCCAAAGCATTTTCCCGCAAGGACAGCCCTTTTAAAACAATGGCGGCGCTTGGCGAATTTATAGAAAGTCTTTTAGAGGAATAAAAAA
>JAISKX010000007.1 GCA_031260765.1 Endomicrobium sp.
AATGATAATAGTAATAACAGGTTCTCGTAAGGGGATAGGACGCAAACTTTGCGAATACTATTTGTCAAAAGGCGATATAGTAATAGGCTGCAGCAGGCAAGAAAGCGACTTGCAAAATAAAAATTATCGGCATTATATTGTAGATGTTTCAAAAGAAGAAAGCGTTCAAGATTTTGCAAGCAAGGTAAGAAAAGAGTTTAAAGCTGTTGATATTCTTATCAATAATGCCGGAGCCGCTTCAATGAATCATTTTCTTTTTACTCCGCCGCAGATTGCAAAAGAACTTATGGAATTAAATTATCTCGGTGCTTTTCAATGTTGTCGCGCTTTTGTCAATCTCTTAAAAAAGTCCCAACATCCCCGCATTATAAATTTTTCTACAATTGCCGTGCCTTTGAAATTGGAAGGGGAATTGGCTTATGCCGCGTCAAAAAGCGCAGTGGAGGCTTTGACAAAAGGGCTCGCAAAAGAATTGTCTCAATTTAAAATCACTGTCAATGCTGTTGGACCTACTCCAATTCCAACTGATTTGATAGCGAGAGTGCCGAGAGAGAAATTAGAGGCTTTAAAAAATCAGCAGACAATCAAACGATTTGGAGAATTTGAAGATGTAATCAATGTGATAGATTTCTTTATACACCCCAAAAGTGATTTTATCACAGGGCAAATAATATATCTCGGCGGAGTAAATTAATGAACATATCTTTTATTTTAGAAAGTATTCAAAAAAACAAAGACATTCCCGCCGTAATTACTGATGAGAAGACATATCTTTTTGCCGACATTTACAAAGAATATCTGAATGCAAAACAAATTTTAACGGACAATAATATAAAAAGCGGTTCTATCGTGTCTGTGATAGCGGATTTCAATCCAAAATCTATTGCCTTGATAGTAGCGCTTATAGAGATGGATTGTATTTTAGTTCCAATTTCTGCAACTATAAAAAGCATTGATAGTTATATAAGAATTTCGGAAAGCGCTTTTGTGATAGATTTGAGCGGTGGACAAATTCAAATCACAAAAACTGCTAAAAAACCAGAACACAAAATGCTTCTTGATTTAATTCAATCGAAAAATCCCGGACTGATATTGTTTTCATCAGGAACAACAGGCGAGCCGAAAGCCGCTCTTCATAATTTATCCACATTACTTGAAAAGTTTAAAAAGCCGGGAAAAGTGATGAGGACAATAACATTTCTTTTATTTGACCATATAGGCGGATTCAATACTCTTATACATACGGTTGCAAACGGCGGGACAATAGTTTTAATTAAGTCGCGGGATTCAGACGATGTATGCCGCGCGATAGAAAAACACAAAGTGGAACTTTTGCCCACTTCGCCGACATTTTTAAATCTTCTTTTACTAAACAAGATGTCCGAAAAATACGATTTATCAAGTTTAAAAATCATATCCTATGGAACAGAACCTATGCCGCAATCAACGCTTGAATTATTACACAAAGCAATACCAACAGCGAGGCTAAAACAAACTTATGGATTATCCGAATTGGGGATAATGAGCACAAAATCAGAAAGCGACGATTCTTTATGGGTAAAAATAGGCGGAGATGGAGTAGAGATAAAAATCATTGATGATATATTATTCGTCAGGACAAAATCGGCAATGATTGGATATTTGAACGCTCCAAGTCCTTTTGACAGCGAGGGCTGGTTTAATACAAAAGATAAAGTTGAACAAAAGGACAGATATTTAAAAGTTCTCGGACGCATTACGGATATTATCAATGTAGGCGGGGAAAAGGTATATCCAAGCGATGTAGAAAGCGTATTGATTAAATATGAAGGAGTAAAAGATATAAGGATTTTCGGCGAAAGCAATCCGCTTGTAGGTAAAATAGTGGCGGCGCAAGTTCAGGTAGCGGCGCAAAACAATAATCGTGATTTTGTAAAGGGATTGCGAAAATTCGCTGTTGAGAACTTAGAGAAATTTAAAGTTCCAGTAAAAATTATATTGACAGAAAACAGTCTGTTTTCAGATAGATTAAAAAAGAAGAGGTAAAAAAATTATAGAAACATTGATGACGGGAGAGCCTGATATTAATCTTACGCAAAGCGAAGGATTTCGGCTTTGTCTTGATTTAGGTTTAGTAACAAAGGAAGGCGGGACTCCGCAAGTAGCAAATCCGATATAAAGATACCGTTGCTCCGAGCGCCCATGCATAATTATTGATTTTTGACAGGCGTTCAGAAAGCGAAAAACAAGTTGGAAAGAAAAAATTTTTTGATGAGGCAGGAATTGCAGTTTTGAGTTGTTAGATAAATAAAGTTGCGAAAATCAAAAATCGTAATATAATTTTGCCATTATTTGCTTTTGCAAAAATTATTAACTAGAGGAGTGAAAAATCAGATGCTTTCTAAAAAGATTATCAATTTAATTTCCAAGGGATTAACTTGTTTTATCCCATCAAAAAATTATCGTAAAACATTAAGAAGTAAAATCAAAAATTCATTGTGGATCATTAAAACAAGATATTTATTTTCATCAATACATAATTCAAAATTGAAACAAAAAACGATGAAAAAATTTTTGAATTTCATTGAAATAGAAGTATTTTCTTTCTGCAATCGCCAATGTCATTTTTGTCCAAATTCCAAAGTTGACAGACACTCTAAAAATGAGTTTATGCCGGAAGAAACATATATCTCAATATTAAAGTCATTACAAGAAATTGATTACGACGGCTGCGTGTCTTATAGCAGATATAATGAGCCTCTTGCAGATAGAATTATCTTAACAAGAATAAAACAAGCGAGACAGTATCTGCCCAACGCTTTTTTATACTCCCATACCAATGGAGATTATTTAAACAGA
>JAISKX010000029.1 GCA_031260765.1 Endomicrobium sp.
GACATTATATTGAAAGCGACGCAAGTTGATGGAGTTTATAGCGCAGACCCTAAAAAAGATTCCAATGCAGTCAAATTTGATAATCTCACATTTGCGCAAGCTATAGAAAAAGGTTTGCAAATAATGGACTCGGCGGCTTTTGCAATGTGCAGACAATCTGACATTTCAGTATGCGTCTTTAATTTCCATAAACAAGGTAATTTAAAAAGAGTTTTAAGCGGAGAAAAAGTGGGCACCATTATTTCAAAATAAAAACGGAGGAAGAAAATGGGTTTAAAAGAGGATTTTCAAGTAAGACAAGAAGCAATGAATAAGACTATAGACAAATTAAAACAAGAACTTTCTTCAATAAGAACGGGCAGGGCGAATACTGCCGTCGTAGAGGGTATTAAAGTTGAAAGTTACGGCTCTTTAATGCCTATAAATCAACTTGCGGGTTTGAGTATTCCAGATGCAAAAACCATAGAGATTAAGCCTTGGGACGCTTCTCTTTTGGGCGCGATAGAAAAAGCGATAATGAAAGCCGATATTGGTATGACTCCTATCAATGATGGAAAAGTCGTCAGAATATCCGTTCCGCCTCTCACAGAAGAAAGAAGAAAAGAAATCGCAAAATCCATAGGCAAAATGGCTGAAGATTATAAAGTTGCTATAAGAAATGAGAGGAGAAATTTGGTTGACGCTGTTAAAAAAGCGGAAAAAGATAAAGTGATTACTGAAGATGACAGGAAAAAACAAGAAGTTGCCGCTCAAAAAATTACAGACGATTTTGTAAAGAAAATAGATGATTGCATATCTCAAAAAGAAAAAGAGATTATGCAGATATAAAAAAGGGAGGTGTATCTAAAATGGCAAGAAAAATTGACAAGGACGTTTGTGTAGGATGCGGTTCATGCGCAAGCACATGCCCTGTTGAGGCAATAGCCCCAGACGGAGATAAGTATGCGGTTGATGCTTCAAAATGCGTGGACTGCGGCGCTTGTGAAAGCGGCTGCCCTGTAAGCGCAATTAAGGCAGAGTAAGATTTTGTCAAACTTAGATTTGGCAAATAGCTTTCTGCGCCATATTGCAATTATTATGGACGGAAACGGAAGATGGGCAAAAAAAAGATTTCTTCCTCGGGTCTTAGGGCATAGACAGGGAGCGCAAACCGTAAAAAATATTGTTAGGGCTTGCCAAAATCTCAATATTGAGATTTTGTCTTTATATGCTTTTTCCACAGAAAATTGGAAAAGACCTGAGGAAGAAATCAGCGCTTTATTTGACATATTATTGACTTTTATCAAAAGAGATTTTCAAGAATTTGTTGAAAACAATGTTAAGTTGAGAATACTTGGAGATTTGTCTAAATTTCCAGAAAATGTGAGAAAAGAAATAAATGAATTGCTTATTGCTACAAGTAAAAATAGCGGTTTGCAGGTAAATATCGCTCTCAATTACGGAGCGAGACAGGAGTTGATAAGGGCTTTTAAAAAATTAAATGAAAAAGGCATAAAAGAGCCTGCCGAAACAGACATTTCAAATGAGTTATACACAGCAGGACAGCCAGACCCAGATTTGCTTATAAGAACTTCAGGCGAGATGAGAGTATCAAATTTTTTACTTTGGCAAATAGCGTATAGCGAGATTTATATCACAGAAAAGTTTTGGCCTGATTTCACTCAAAAAGATTTAGAAGAAGCCATTGCAGATTTTCAAAAAAGACAAAGACGCTTCGGCGGGATTGTATAATAAAGTAAGTTTGTTTTGTCGTGTTGTTTTGCGTTCCTTGCGTGGTCATTGTCTTTGCAGTTTAAAAAATAGCGTTCCTTGCGAGAACGCCGTTGTTTTTAGAGAGGAAATAAATGTTAGTAAAAAGGATTTTGACCGCTTTAATAGGCATACCGCTTATTTTTATCTGTATCTATTTCGGCGCATTTCCATTTTTTGCTTTGATGTTTCTTGTAGTTTTCTTTTGCGTTCAAGAATATTTTTTAATTTTAAAAAAATACGAACCGCATTCAATAATTTCTTTGATTATGGCGGTAGTATTTTTTATTTTGCTCAATTTTTGCGGTAATGACGCTTTAAATAATACGCCGCTTATTGCTATTTCTATACTATTTGTTTTGTTTGCCGCAGAAATAATTTCCGGCAAAATGGAAAAATGTATTTTAAGAATAGCTGTATCTTTTATAGGAGCCTTTTTTATTCCTTTGGCTTTTTCCTATATGTTTTTTATCCGCAATCTTTCTTCTGGTATGGAATATATATTCTTGATTTTTATAAGCGTCTGGATTTTAGATACTGCCGCTTATGCTTTCGGCAAAGCATTGGGCAAACATAAACTTTCAGTAGTCAGTCCAAAAAAAACTATTGAGGGGGCTATTGCCGGCATAATTTTTGGGATTATAAGCGCTATTGTCATAGGCGTTTATATTTTTGAGATTTTTACAATCAAGGAAGCGGCATTATTTGGTTTGCTGCTTGCAGTTATAGGGCAGTTTTCAGACCTTGCCGAATCTCTCATTAAAAGAGATGGCGATATAAAAGATTCAGGAAATATAATTCCCGGACACGGCGGTTTTCTTGATAGATTTGATTCCTATTTATTTGCGGCGCCGGCTTTTTATTATCTGTTAAAAGTCATAGCGCCAGTTTCCTCTTTTATTAAATAAATGAAAAACATAGCGGTTTTAGGTTCATCAGGTTCAATAGGCATTCAAGCTTTGGATATAATTTCTAAAATCAAAAATTTATCCATTGCGGCTTTGTCGGTTAATAGAGATATTGCTCTTTTAAAAAAACAAATCAAAACTTTTAAACCCAAGGCAGTCTGTATAGGTTCGGCGCAAGATAGGGAAGATTTAAAAAGATGGTTGTCGGCGCAAAAGTTAAAAACTATTGTTTATGACGGCGCGGAAGGTTTAAAAAAAATCGTCTCTTTGCCTGAAATTGATATGGTATTATTTTCAATCGTCGGCTCAGCTGTTCTCATGCCTATAATAAGCGCAATAGAGGCGGGCAAGGATATTGCTCTTGCAAATAAAGAAGCGCTCGTTATGGCGGGCAAAGAAATAATGTCTCTTGCGGCAAAAAGAAAAGTGAAAGTTTTGCCTGTGGACAGCGAGCATAGCGCAATTTTTCAATGTTTAAACGGCGAGAATAAAAAACAAGTAAAGAGATTAATTTTAACCGCTTCCGGCGGGGCTTTATATAAGTATAAAAAAGATTTTTCAAAAATCACTGTGGAGCAGGCTTTAGCCCATCCCACTTGGAAAATGGGCGAAAAAATCACCATTGACAG
>JAISKX010000041.1 GCA_031260765.1 Endomicrobium sp.
GTTGAAACTCACGCTTGAATTGGTAAACGATGTGTTTGAATAATAAGTAGTCGCAATCGCTCCACCGCTGGGGCCCGAGTTGCTGTTGAAACTCACGCTTGAATTGATAAACGATATGCTTGAATAAGCAGCATAAATCGCTCCGCCCTTCAGAGTGGCACGAAATAAAGTAAAGTCTATATTCCCGCCAAAATGTAATTGTTTATAAGCGCTGGCTGTACCTCGCAAATTAAACCCTTGATACAAATTGTTCCCACTCAAAGTAGAGACAGTAACTCCGCTTATCCCCCTAATAGTCCCGCTTGACGCATAAGTAAGATAACCTGACCAAATCAAAGGATTATCAAAATTTGAGAGGTCAATATCATAATTGTTGATATTTACTGATGATACATAGATAGCAAAATTATCAAGAGCAAAAACTCTGATAACCCCCATGAAAGACAAAAGGCTTGTGAAAATTAGAAAGCCTACAACTGCTTTTTTGAATTTTTTTGAAACTGATAATGCTTTGATTTGGTTCATTTTGATTCTCCTTTTTTAATATTGTGCTACTTTTTAATAGAACAATTTTGAATCGTTTGTTCTAAGAAAATCCTCATATTCCTCAATCGCTCCTATAAAAATTAAATTATACCCTGGCTCATCTGAATATATTTTCTTGAAAAAATTAATTTCTTTTTTTATTTTCCCTAAGTGACATTCTTTACATCGCTTAAATATATAAGGATAGCTATTTTCTGATATCAATATTTCATAGATAGTTATACTTTCTGTATTTATCGGCAATTTCATTTTTTTGTTTTATTTAACTCCAAACATTAAAATCCTCTTTTTTAAATTTAGTAGTTTTTACCTGCAAAATTCAATATTGACATATATTCTGAGTGAACATAAATAGTTTGCATTGAGTAATCAGTATTAAAACTCCCTTCTTTTTTAATATGTCTGAAGTTGATTCACACGAAGGATGTCCATATTGATTATTATTGCCAAATGATATGACATAAAACAAATACGGTTTAATCAATTCAGAATTGTAATTCTCGCGACTTCCGTGATGTGGAATTTGCAAAACGCCAATGATTTTATCCATATAATATGAATTTAATAGCTGTTGCAATCCTTCTTTCAAATTCTTTTTTGCATCAAAATCTCCCATAAATACGCACCCTGGTGAATGACATTTTCTATAATTAGTTCCTGAATATCCGTAATAATTATTAACACGGAATTTATCTTCTCTTTTGTCTGGTAGTGAAAAAACAACCATGCTATTTTCATTCAAATTCCCATCAATAGATGCATAAATTTTTTTTATTTTTTTAATGGTTCTATCATCGTATGTACAATTTTCTGATATTCCAGCCCTTTTTAATGCTTTAATAAATTGTTTGCTCCGTTCATCTGATTTGAAATTGTATGGGACATATTTCCATATAATTTCCATTCTATTTTCAAACCCTGAGAGGTCAATTCTTTTTTTAGATGTCAATGTAATAACATCCCCACTTTCTATCGTTTTTTCCTTTGATTCGTTTGCCTTGATTTGAGAGTTAGAATCTGAGATATAATCAGATTCGGATTTAGCATATAGACTTTTCCAAATTTTACTATCATTGTCTGATAGTTCCTTTTTTTTAATTGGATTTACAGTGACAATTTCAGTTGATTTATCAAGGAATTGTTTTAAATAAGTCTTTAAGGCTGTGTTATCAAAAAATGTTCCATTAGAACCATTGGGAGAATCTGGGGTATTCGGAGTTTCAGGGTATAAAACTTGCAATATTTTAATAGCTATTGGATTTGAACTTAGTAATGGAATAACTACTTTTTTAATTTCTATCTTTAATTTTTTTATATCAGATAGAAAATTCATGTGATCCGTATCAAAATGGGATATAAATAAAATATCTATGCTGTCGCCTGACTTAAAAACGGTTTGTATCATAGCCTCTTTATTAACACCACTACGCAAACTGCCACAATCATATACAACAGATAATTTGCCCTCATCCGTATCAAACTGCTCAGTATAAAAGGCACCTTGTCCTATAGGATGAAATATCCTTCTGATTTTTACTTTTTTCATTTTATTTATCCTCTCGTTTTTTGTTCGCGGAGCGAACCTATATAAAGTTTTATTACCTCTCATTTACCTTGCTTGCGTCTTTTGTAGAAGAAAAAGTTTTCAAAAACAAAGGTGGCTTCGCCCACCCCCCTTTCCCTTCGGGACTTCCCCCGCAAGGTGGGCAGATAACAACCGCTTTGCGTTTTTGTTTGCCTTTGGCAAACTTTCTATAAGACTATGGACTATTTGTCCGAACCCTTGCCTCTTCCCCCAATTGTTTGATTGATACCGACCATAGAGTTTGCCACCTTGCTGTCGGATACTATCAGAGGACGCGTCTATGAGGGGTTAATTTTTTTGGACTATTAGGGTTGCGTTGTCCGAAGCGTCCTACCTTTAAAGTCTTTATAAATAGCAAGTTCGCAACCCGCCAAAAAAATTAGCCCCGAATGTCCTCGTATCCGACAGCAAGGCGGCAAACTCTGTCCCGCTGAAACTTTACCATTGCGCCAAACGCTAAAAAAGCCGTTGCAGTTTTGTCTTTTACCATATACAGCCCACAATTACAAAATCCCCACAATGTATTTTATTTTGTAGTAATTGAAAACAATGTTTATTTGCGCATTGATTGCTTGCAACTGAGCGTCTAA
>JAISKX010000068.1 GCA_031260765.1 Endomicrobium sp.
ATAGACGCAACAAACAATAACAAAACTGTTGCAAAAAACAGTTTCACTGTTATTCTTGAATTCGTTTTGTTGATTTGATTTTCCGCCTTCCCGCCTTCGCTTGCGCTACGGCGCGGCAAGACTGCTAAATCTACGGCGCAATATTCGGTTTTGTTTTCCATTTGGTTTTTAATTTCCCTGTTAAATTATTTTGACCATCTGCATTAATCTTCCATTCATTTGTAAATATCTGAAACCTGTCATCTCATACAACTTTTGCAATTTATCATTACTTTTACACTCTAAATAAACTATCCTTCCTGCAACCATGTGTCTTGCTGCAACTATCATTTTTTGCGCCTCATTTAATAATAAATATCCCATATCCTTTATCTGACAATTATCATCTTTGCCAATTTGGGCAATTAAGAATGCTGGAACATAATCCATATTCGTTCTGCCATAGGTAAGTTTTTTACGAAAACTCATGGAAATTTCATCAGAAAGACTCAAAATACCGCTAGTTAAAGAAAAATATGCGCTTAAAACACTATTGTCATCATAACATAAATAAGTGCGCGCCCTATGATACATATCATACTCTAATGCTTTATGTATCAAAAAATCCATAACATCAGAATCTTTACTGCACTTAAAATCGGAAATATCTTTTTTCATATTCTCAATAGCGCTTTCATTGCGAGAACTAACTATTTCTCTAATTGACGACGGCGGCTTAAGCATTCTACAATCTCCTTTGCATTATTTGCTAATTCCTCCGTAGTATAAGGCTCAATATTTGCAGGATGTTCATCCGCATAGTCCATAGCCGCTATTAATCTTTTAGCCGTCTCGTCATCTTTTATTATCACTGCTCTACCTATTGAACTTGTAGCCATTTTTGCCTCCTATATCAAAAGCATTTTTGCCTTGTTTTTTGAAATCGTTTTGTGTTTAAATATAAAAATTTATTGTAATGCCGTTTGAAACTATAAAAGCCGCACTGTTTCATATAGTTCCGTTATTGACCGTATAATTATTGAGATTGGGCGGTATTATATCAAAAATATCATTGAAAATATAATCAGAAATCAATTTGTAGGGGCTTAAAATGTTTTGTGTTTAAGCATAGGGATAGACAAATTTTGACGTTTTCTTGATTTATAGGGTAGTTTTAAGCCGTGTGCAAAATATTGTCTGGGGTTTCTATGTATAAATTGGTTCTTTTTATCGGCAAATTATGCCATTGCTGGTTTTTGTATAACTCATTTAAAACCATTTCCGGCTTTATGAAAACATTGCGGTCAAATTTTAATAGCAAAGTCAAAACGCTGCCTTTGATTTTTAGAAATTTGATGAAAGGCTTTATGTCTATCTCTTTTGTTTGACCTTTTTTGTATTTGGTTATGATGATTTTTTCTTGAGAGAGAAAAGAATTTATATCAGAGTGCGTTTTGTCTGTATCGTAAATTTTAAATTCCATAACATTGATTAAAGAATCTAAGGATGGAAATAATAACGGAACTCTTTTGATGTCTAAAAGAAAAAAACCATTGGGTAAGACTTTTGATATTTTTTCTTTTGCCTCCTCTATATCCACTTTCTCAATTAAAAATAATTCCATATATTCGCTATCGCTCTCTTGCCCAACCGACACGGGCTGAGAATAAGAGGATTTGACCTGAGGACTAAACCCGCCTGTAAAAGCTAATGGCAAACCAGCCCTGCGGACAATACGCCTTAAAACTTCTATTTGTTCTAAATGAGAGAGGAAACTGACGGCGCCTCGTCTGGAAAAACGCAGTTTGAGACGCATTTGCGGCTCTATATATTCTAATGACGGCTCTTTGTAATCTTGCGGCAGCTCACTTTGACTTTGTGAAAAAGCCGTTGTGTCTGCGTCCGCTTTTTCATTTATGCCCTTTATGAATTGGTCGTATAACTCTTTTTTAGTTACGCCGAAATTTAGATGTTCCCAAGCAAAAATTTCTTCGGCAGTTCTTTCCCTATACACATAGAAATTTAAGTCTATGCCGCTTTCTTTTAAGGCTTCGTCCCAAATGTCTGTATTGAATTTGTCAGCCCATTGGTCAAATTTTGCGCCTTTTTGCCATGCTTTATAAATCGTTGCGGAAATTCTTCTGTCGCCTTTGGCTATAAAAGCCTCAAAAACGCTCGCTCTGTGATTGTGAGCCTTAACATCGGCATTTACATTTGCCTTGAGCCACTCTATTTTCTCTTTGATTTTTTCGCTGTCAAGCATAGAATGCCATTGAAAAGCCGTCTGAGCCTTCGGCACAAAAGGCGAAACTGTGATTGTGAAATTTAAAGATTTTGCATTTTCTTTTGTGAGGCGCAGCAATTTGTCTATGGCTTCTATATCTTCTTGCGTTTCCGTCGGAAGACCTATCATAAAATAAAGTTTTACCGTGTCCCAGCCCATTTTATTTGCAGACAGCAAAGTGTTGAGTATTTGTTTTTCGCTTAGATATTTGCCTATGACATTTCTCAATCTATCAGTTCCCGCTTCGGGAGCAAAAGTAAGAGTCGGTCTTTTGCTTCTGTTGATATATTGGGCTATATGGATTGAGCGCTCATTGCATCTTAAAGACGGCAAAGAGATATTGAGC
>JAISKX010000091.1 GCA_031260765.1 Endomicrobium sp.
TAAGGAAAGCCATCAAATTCGTAGAAGACAATGTCCCCAAAATCACAAAAATAGATTTACTGTCGGATTAATGTTGTCGTCATCGGGCTTGACCCGCAATCCACGCTGTTGTCGTTTAAAAAGGAGAAATTATATGAACAATGTTAGAGTAAGGTTTGCGCCGTCGCCTACGGGGGATTTGCATATTGGCGGAGTGCGCACAGCGCTGTTTAATTATCTTTTCGCAAAACATCTCGGCGGAACTTTTGTTTTAAGAATAGAAGATACAGATGAATTGCGTTCAACCGACGCTTCCACACAAGTGATTATTGACGCTTTAAAATGGTTGAAACTTGATTGGGGCGAAGGTCCCGGCAATGAGCCTGAAAAATACGCTCCGTATTATCAAATGAAAAGAAAAAATCTCGGCATATATCAAAAATACATTGACGAATTATTGAAAAAAGATTTGGCTTATCCCTGTTATTGCACTCCGGAAGAAGTTGAACAGATGAGAAAACTCGCTCAATTGCACAAGAAGCCCCCAAAATATGACGGGCATTGTTCTCATCTCTCTCTTGAGCAAAGGCAGGAATGGGAAAAACAAGGCAGAAAGCCCGTAATCCGTTTTAGAATGCCAAAAGACGGCAAAATGATTTTAGAAGATATTATAAGAGGCAAAGTTGAATTTGATAATGCCTTGCTTGACGATTTTGTAATAGCAAAAGCAAACGGCGTTCCCACTTATAATTTTGCCTGCGTTATAGACGACCATCTTATGGATATGACGCATATAATAAGAGGCGACGACCATGTCTCAAATACTCCGCGCCAATTGCATTTGTTTAAAGCTTTTGGCTGGGATTTTCCAAAATTTGCCCACACGGCTATGATTATGGGTTCTGACGGCGCAAGACTTTCTAAAAGGCATGGGCATACTTCTGTTTTGGATTATCAAAAAGAGGGATATTTGCCTGAGGCTTTGCTCAATTATCTTGCTCTTTTGGGTTGGTCAACTACCGACAGCCAGCAGATTTTTACTATGAAAGAATTGGAAGAAAAATTTTCTCTTGAAGGATGCGGCAGCAGTTCTTCAACTTTTGACCCTGCTAAATTGATATGGCTAAACGGAGAAAAAATCCGTTCAAAATCTATAGATGAAATCTATGCTCTTTTTATGGATTGGCTCAAATACACAAATAATGAAAAAATAATAGACGGCTGGGATAAAGAAATTTTGAAGAAAGCGATGGAATTAGAGCATGACAAAATCAAATTGCTCAGCGAAATTCCAAATCTTGTGGATTTTTTCTTTGTTAAAGAAGTGGATTATAAAGAAGAAGCAGTCCAAAAAGTATTTTTATCAGATAAAAGCAAAGACAGCGCAAAAATAATTATAAATGAATGCGATGAGAAACTTGAAAATCAAGATTTTTCCGCCGCCGCTCTTGAACAATTTGCAAGGAACTTAGCCGAGCAAAAAGGTTTAAAGACGGGACAAGTTTTTCATCCCATAAGAGTAGCTCTAAGCGGAAGAACTCAAGGACCAAGCCTATTTCATTTAATGGAATTGCTTGGAAAAACTGAGACAGTCCGCCGCATAAAAACAGCAAAAGAAAGATTCTTTAAATAATAAATATATTTGTAGGGGCGAATAATCATTCGCCCGCACTGTATCATAAATATAAATCGTCGGGGCAGACCCATGTGTCTGCCCTAATAAAAAAGGAGATATTATATGGAAGAAAAAGATTTGGATTTACATCTGTTCAATTTAATTTCAATGTTTGCATCTACTTGTTGGTATCAGCTTGGCAAAGTGCCGAGTCCAGTTGACGGCAAAATCAGCAGAGATTTACAAGGCGCTCAATGGACTATAGACACTCTTTTGATGTTAAGAGATAAAACAAAAGGCAATCTAACAAAAAAAGAAGAAGATTTGCTAAATTCCAGCATATCAAATCTACAAATCAATTATGCCGACGAAGCTGCAAAACCCCAAGATGAAAAACCTCAAGAAAAGATTGAAGAGAAAAAAGAAGACACTCAACCTAAACCATAATTTTGCAATAATAGTCGAGCAAAAATGACATAAAAAAAGCAGGACGCGAAATTTCGCGTCCTGCTTTTTTATTTAGAAAACCGCTTCTGATTTATGCTATTTTCTTTTCTTTTCCGAGTTCCGCTCTTCTTTGTAAAACTTCCCATCTCAAATCAACTTCTTTCTGAATTGCTTCAAGCATTGGAGCATTTTCAGGTTTGAAGAGATGTTTGAAACGAGCTTGCGGCTTTAAGAATTCAGCCACAGGCTTTTTCTCTTTCGGGAAAGCAGTGATTGTATAAACGCCGTTCTCAATTTCATAGGCTGGCCATAAACATGTTTCCATCGCAAGTCTTCCTATATTCATTGTTTCCTCAGGCTTATAATTCCAGCCGAGTCTGCAAGGAGTAAGGATATTGATGAAAGAAGGACCGTCTATAGCCAATGCTTTTTGAACTTTGGTTATAAAATCATTCCAATTGCCCATATAGCTTTGAGCGACATAAGGGATATTGTGAGCGACCATAATCTGAGTCAAATCCTTTTTGTTTTGCTCTTTGCCTTGTTTTACTTTTCCTGCGGGCGCCGTTGTTGTGTCCGCGCCTTTGGGAGTCGCGCTTGAGCGCTGTATTCCGGTGTTCATATAGGCTTCATTGTTATAACAGATATAGAGTATTCTATGCCCTCTTTCCATCGCGCCGGACAAAGATTGCAAACCTATATCATAAGTTCCGCCGTCTCCGCCGAATACTATGAATCTGAAGTCTTCGCCGATTTTGCCTTGTTTCTTTAAACTCTTATAGGCAGATTCAATACCGCTTGCTGTGGCTGCGGCATTTTCAAATGCGCTGTGGAAAAAAGAGTTTTTCCAAGTGCTGAAAGGATATATGGTAGTTGAAACCTCCATACAGCCCGTCGCGCTTACTGTGACAACCGGAGTATTTCCAGCGGCTATCATAGCTTGTCTTATAACTATACCCGCTCCGCAACCTGCGCAAAGTCTATGTCCGCCGGTCACTTTTTCTGGGTTTTTGCTTAATTCTTTAAGATTTGCCATTTTTTTCTCCTTATTGATTTTCTTTACTTAATACGGACATTGATATAGTTGACTTCAGCCGAGGCTTTTTGAGTTCCTGCGGCGATTTTGCCCAAATCGTCATAAACTTCCGCTATATGATTAGGAGCGATTTCTCTGCCGCCCAGACCATATACATAATTGACGACTTTCGGAGAAGTAATGCCGTTTGCAAATAAAGCTGAGGCTACATCGCTATAAAGCGGAGCGAAAGCTCCTGAGCAAGAATCTGCTCTGTCCAAAACCGCTATCGCTTTGACTTTAGCCAAATCTTTAGCAATTTCTTCCACAGGGAAAGGTCTAAACACTCTGACTTTTAATAGTCCCGCTTTTATGCCCTTTTCTCTCAAATTATCAACGACAACTTTTGTAGTTCCCGCCGTAGAGCCGATTACCACAATAGCGATTTCAGCATCGTCCAATTTATATTTTTCATATAAATCATATTGTCTGCCGAATGTTTTTGCAAAATCTGCGGCTACATCTACCGCGATTTTTTTAGCATCTCTCATAGCCTGAGCCAATTGCCAACGATGTTCAAAATAATAGTCTTGAAGTTCAATAGAGCCCATAGTATAAGGTTTTTTTGTATCCAAGAGATATCTTTCAGGCTTATATTCGCCTATAAACTTTTTCACATCTTCATCAGGATAAGTCTCAACGACTTCCATACAATGAGAGATTATGAAACCGTCCGTTGTTACCATAGCTGGAAGTTTTGCTTTTTCTGCAATTCTAATAGCCTGTATCATATTGTCATAGGCTTCTTGAGAATTTTCAGAATAAATCTGTATCCAGCCCGTATCTCTTGCTCCCATAGCGTCGCTTTGGTCTCCGTGAATATTTAGAGGAGCGGAAATCGCTCTATTCACTTCAGCCATCACAACCGGAAGCCTAAGACCTGCTGCGATATTGAGCATTTCCCACATAAGACAAAGTCCCTGAGAAGAAGTGCCTGTCATCGCTCTTGCGCCTGCCGCTGATGCCGCAAGCGTAGCAGACATTGCGGAATGTTCGCTTTCAACTGCTACAAATTCCGTTTTTACTTTTCCATCGGCTACGAATTGCGAAAAAATCTGAACGATTTCTGTCGCAGGAGTAATAGGATAAGCCGCAACTACATCCGGCTCTATTTGGCGCATAGCCTCCGCCATTACCTCATTGCCTGTTTTAGCGGCAAGTTTTCCTTTAGAATATACTGGTTTTATCATTTCTTGACCCCTTTAATTTATTTCTTTTCTGGTTCCATGTGGAGAGCAGCGACCTTTGGCGGACATTCTCTTGCGCAGATTCCGCAACCTTTGCAATGGTCATAATCTATGCCTATGACCACAGTTCCTTTTTTCTCATCTTGGGCAGTTTTAATAGCGGCGTCAGGACAAGAAATCCAACAAGTAAGGCAATTTATGCACTTATCTTTGTCCCAAACTGGTCTGTCTGAACGCCAACTCCCCGTATGAAAAGCCTCGCCTGTTCCCGCTTCTACAAGCCCGCCGATAGCGGCTTGCGCCGCCGTCAACTTTACATTTTCATCTTTTTTCACTTTATTCCTCCAAAATTAGATTTATGCATTCTTTACTTCATCATAAGCCCTCTTAATAGAAGTCAAATTGCCTTCTATCACTTCGGGCTTCTTTGCGAACTTTACAGAGAGTTTTTTCTTAGTATCTTCCAAAACTCCATTGATGTCCAAATTGCCTATAACCTTTACCAAAGCGCCCAACATCGGCGTATTAGGGATGTTTTTCCCTATGGTTTCGGTTGCGATTTGCCCTGCATTGACAACAAAGACTTGAGACTTGTCTATACCAAGTTGTTTAGCGATTTCTTCTGCGCTAAAAGAGGTATTGACTATCACTTTGCCTTCTTTGCTAACCCCTTCGGCTACATTTACAGTCTCCATAAGGGTTGGGTCTAAAATCACTACATAATTGGGATTTGTTACTCCAGAGTGGATAGTGATGGGATTGTCGCTAATCCTGTTAAAAGACTGCACAGGGGCGCCCATTCTTTCCGGTCCATATTCAGGGAAAGCCTGAATATATTTGCCTGTAGCCATTACAGCTTGGGCAAATAAAAGCGCGGCAGTCTTTGCTCCTTGCCCTCCGCGCCCGTGCCAACGAACTTCAATCATTTTTGCTGACATTTTCTACTCCTTTTTTTAGATTTAAAGCCAAGAGCTCGCGCTCTTTTTATTTTTGTGTTTTTGTGGGTGTTGTGTTGTTACGATTTGCGGTGCGGATAATATAAATTTTTGACTCTTTTAGCAAACATAATATTAAAAAAGGCAAAAATGGCGTCATTTTTAGCAAAATCTATGAAAAAATGGGCTTTTTTTGCCGTTTTAATGCAAAATTCAGATTATTTTTCCAAATATACGCTTGAACTTGGGAAGGCGAATTCAATTTTGCGTTTTGCAAATTCATCAAGGATTTTAAAATTGATTTCCTGAATTTTGTCCATATATGTTCCATATTCTCTGCTTAATACAAAAAAGGCGAGTTCAAAATTGAGCGAGCTATCGGCAAAAGCGCTAAAATGCGCTCTGACAAATTGAGCGCCGTTCACACTATTGACTATATTTTGTAAAAGCGCGGGGATTTCTTTAATTATTTCGCTTGAAATGCCATATTTTACAGACAAAACCATTATCTTTCTGCGTTTTTCCATTACACGGTAATTTTTTAAGACGTTTTTTGTTATATCTGTATTTGAAATTATAATCTGCTCGCCGTCTGACGAGAGGACTCTTGTGCCTTTTAATCCTATTTTTTTAACTATTCCCGAATGTCCGTTGATTGAAATATCATCGCCCAGAGTAAAAGGCTTATCTATTAAAATTGTGAAATAGTTAAACAAATCGCCTAATAGAGTTTGAGAAGCCAAAGCTATAGCCATACCGCCTATGCCTAAGCCTGCAAGCAAAGTGTTTATATTGAAACCCAAATTGTTCAATATAAAAAGAGCCGCCATTATCCAAACAATTACATCGGCAAACAATTCAATGCCGCTTTTGAAGACAGGATTTGAATGGTCGGCAAAATATTGTTTGCTAAACAGTTTTATAATGCCGGAAATATAGCGGACTATGCACAAAGTGACAAGCAAAATACCGATTATTGACACAGCTTTTTCTATACTGTCGGGGAAAGTCAAATACCGCACTACCGCATAAAATGGAATATAGAATAAGATAGGCATAAGATTTCTGCCGCTTTGCAAGATATTTGATATAAATACATGATTTGACTGTTTTGCCGTCCTTTCAAAAATCGCAAGGACAAATTTTCGGATAAAAAACGCAAGAATTAAAGTTGCAATAAAAACTATTCCCGCAGTTAGATATTGAGAAAGGCTGTTATTATAAACAACCATTTGAAATGATATGTCCGATAGATTGTTGAAAGCATTCATAAAGACTCCTTTTGTTAATGATGCAATTATTTAAAATTTACTATATCTTCGCTGCCTACTGCTTCTTCAACTTCTCTTGTAAAATCTTCGCTGCAATCCACAGAATATTTTGTGTCTATTATAAATCTGCCGTGTAATGGGTCTGTTATGTCTAAAAACACATCATTGTCGCCTTTGTTTTTTTTAAATATCTCAGTTAAAGCTTCGGCTAAATCATTATCATATCTTGTTGTGGATACGCTTATATAAAGCTGAGTTTTTTTAGGCTTAACCAATTTTTTTGCCTCATCAAGAGACATTATTTCGTCAACGGCAAGCTCTGGTTTTTCCGAAGAACCTATGAGTTTGCCTTTTACTACGGCTACCAAATTGGGTTTGAGAATATTTCTATATTTGACGAAAGTTTTTGGAAACATTACCGCGCCCACGGCTCCGTCCATATCTTCAATTTTAAATTTTGCATATTCCTCTTTTTTCTTAGAGACGGCTACATTTAATGCGGTGAGCATTCCTGCTATTCGTATTGTAGGAGCGTCTCTAAACGATTCCCCAGTTTCAATCTTAGGCAAATCGTTTAAACGGCAATCGGAATATCTCGCAAGGTCTTTTTTCATTGCGCTCAAAGGATGCCCCGATAAATAAAATCCCAAAACCTCTTTTTCAAATTCAAGCATAATATTTTCTTCTAATGCTTGAGCGTCAAGCAGAGTTTTTTGCCGCCCCATATCTTTTGACAAGCCGAAAAGCATGCCTTGCGCCGAGTCTTTTTCTTCTTTTATTTTTACAGCTTGGTCTATGGAAGTCTCTATGCTTTTAATAATCTGCGCTCTTATTTTTGCTTTATCATTGCCGAAACAATCAAAAAAACCTGCTTTGGCTAAGCTTTCCATAGCGAGTTTATTTATAGATTTCAAATCCACTCTTTGCAAAAAATCGTCCCAATCTTTAAATTGTCCGCCTTCTTTTCTTGCTTGTTCTATGGTCTCAGCCACTCTTTCGCCGACGGTTTTTGTGGCAAGAATGCCGAAGCGTATAGAGCCGTTTTCTATTTTAAATCTTCCGCTTGAAAATTGAATGTTCGGCTTCAAAATAGTTATGCCGAATTTTTTAGCGTCGTTTAAATACAGCGTCAGCCTTGAATCCTCTTCTTCTTTTTTACCGCTCGTTTTGCCCATTTCCGAATTGAGCAGAGCGGTAAAATACTCAAGGGGATAATTTGCTTTAAGATATGCAGTGCGGTAAGTGACTATGGCATAAGCTGCAGAATGCGATTTATTAAAACCATATCCCGCAAAAGCCTCTATATTGTCAAAAATCTTTTCTGCAATTTTCTTCTCTATTGACTTTTTATGAGCGCCGCTTAAAAACTTGTCCTTTTGCTTTGCCATCTCTTCGGGTTTTTTCTTGCTCATAGCTTTGCGCAGTCCATCTGCTTCGGCGGCGGTAAAATCAGCCAAATCCATAGCCATTCTCATAGCCTGTTCTTGATATAAAATGACGCCGTAAGTTTCTTTTAAAATAGGCTCTTGCAATGGGTGGTCGTATTTTATTTTTTTTCTACCGTGCTTTCTTTCAACAAAATCATCAAGCATGCCTGAACCCATAGGACCGGGTCTATAAAGAGCGATTAAAGCGATAATCTCTTCAATTTTTTCAGGTTTTAATCTTCTCATCAAATCTCTAAGCCCGTCGCTTTCAAGTTGAAATACTCCGAGACTTCTCGCTTTTGAGAGCAATTCATAGGTTTTAGCGTCGTCTAATGGGATTTTATTTATGTCGAAATTTTTGT
>JAISKX010000110.1 GCA_031260765.1 Endomicrobium sp.
GAATTCATCAAAAACAAGTTGAGCAGTCTTAATTATATCCACGCCTGAAAACAAGCAAGCGCCTGAAGATAAAACAATTTTAATGCCAGCCTGCGATATAATTTCTTGATTTCTATCAATAGGCTGTAATGGATGGAGAGGAACATAGGCTAAGCCTTCCAGCCACAATGCAAAAATAGAAGCATAAGTTTCAATGTCGTCATTTGCAACAATGCCTACATTTTGATTGATTATATTTTTCTCCAGCAAAGATTTTCTAATTTTAGAGATGTTTTTTGCAAATTCATTATAAGTATAAAATTTGCCACATATAAAAAAAGCATTCCTATCAGGGAATTTTTTTATTGATAATATAACTTGTTCTATTACACTATTTCCTTGCACGAATAGACTCCTTTTTATCCAAAATTAGCAACTATTTTTGAGTATTATGCCCAGAATGACAGCACAAATGTAACTGAATTAACTATAGAAGTCTTTAGCAACTTTCCATTCTTTGATATTTCGTTTTTCAAAATCAAAATTAACCCCTATTTTAAAAAGATTTTTATCTGATGTTTTCCAAGGGAGCAAATATTCTTTTGTATCTATCTGCGCTAATGCTTCATCGGCTGTTCCATCTAATTTAAATTCAAAACAATAGACATTATTTTTTGTTTCTACCAAAGCGTCTATTCTGCCTGACGCTGTTCTCACTTCTGAACGGCAGTTAAAACCAAGCATTGTAAAAATTAAATGCACTACGGTTTGATAGTATTTCTCGTCTTTTAATTGTATGTCATAGGGAATTGATGCTAAAAATGAAATCAATGAATTCATTGCAGAATTAATTTCGCCTTTGATGAGAGATTTTGGGAGCATTGTTACAAGAGCATTCTTTGCGTTTTCTGTTGCGCAAAGATATTGTGATATTAATGATTTTGCAAACGATGTCCGAACCTCTTCATTTGGATAATCAAGAGTGAACTCCTGAAATTCCTCGTCATAATTTGAAATAGTCAAATATCCTGATTGATATAAAACTGGAATTGCGGGCATCTTCTCTACATCGTATTTGCGAAATTCATTACGATTTACAGATTTTTTTTCTAAATCCATAATGTCAATATTTTGATTTTTTATTAACTTTATCAAAAATGTCGGCGTGCCGCTTTCATACCAATAAGAATTAAATTCCCCACCATCATTAAAGTGATTTAATAATCCGAAAGGATTATATACCGTGACAGGATTTGGTGAAAATCTATATCCATTATAAAAGTACTTTAATTTCTCAAGGTAGTCTTCTTTTTTTACAGAAGTGTTTTTTACTATTTCATCTATATTATCTTGAAAATTCTTTTCTAATTCTTCCTGTGTGATACCACATAAATCGCAGTATTGCGGGGAAAGAGAAATATCGGTTAAATTATTCAAATCTGAAAATATGCTCACTTTTGAAAATTTTGTAACGCCTGTTAAAAATACAAATTTTAAATGCTCATCGGCAGATTTCAAAACGCCGTAAAATCCTTTTAGCGCATTGCGCATTTCCTCATGAAGTTTAGGATTATCTATTGTTGATAATAAGGGTTTATCGTATTCATCTATAATGACAACTACTTTTTCTTGAAATTTACGATTTAAATCTTTAATCAAATTTGTAAATTGAATAGATGGTATTTCTCCGCGCAAATTCAAGCCGTAATCATCGGCAATATTTTTCAAGGTATTATTTAATGTTAACTCTAATATGCGCAACCCCTGCGTAAAATCCCCTGAGTTCAAATCAATTCTAATAATAGGATATTGTTTCCATTCCCAATCGGAAGAATCTATGGCAAGACCTTTAAATAGTTCTCTTTTGTTTTCAAATATTGCGCCAAGAACAGAGCATAAAAGCGATTTTCCAAAACGGCGCGGGCGGGAAAAAAATATGAATTTGGCAGGATTTGTAATTAAATCATAAATTCGTTCCGTTTTATCAACATATCCATATCCATCATTACGAAGCCCTATAAAATCTTGTATTCCTATTGGTAATTTTTCATATCAAAACCTCCCTTCTATCATTTTCAATCTCTAACACCCTAAAACCGCTATGCCGTTGACATCATTCCAAGAAATTCTATCTTACCAACTTGCTTTGTGGTATTAAAAAATCTCAATTTTTTATTTTCCATTTTACCTCTCGCTACTTTTTGCAACTATACGCTTATCCATTCATTCCTATGATAATTACATTCCAGAATACATTTTATCTATTCTATTATTCATTATAGGGCAAGCCTTAAGGCATGACTTTGAATATTCTTTTCTCAAAAACATTTTCCTCAAATCTATCCATTTTTTTGAATTTAAGGATTTCTTCCAGTCTATTAATCCATTTTTATCATAAACATAGTTAAAAATTTCGCCATAATTCCAAGTGCACATTCTCATAGAATTATTGATTTTGAATTGAAAAAACGACCATGGATGACAACAAACTTTTGAACTAAATATATCGTTATGATATCCGAGACTCAAAGCAATATCTTCTTTAAAAGTCACACATTTTTTGCCTTTCTGTTTCCTAATTTTCTTTCTGTTGTTAAACTCTATTCGCACATCCCTATTTTTTGCAAGCATTATTAACTCTTCATATTTTTTATTTAAATTTTCAACTGCAATTGCGTCGACTTCTTGTTGCGCATACTCAACATCGCTATCAGGTAAAAACAGTCTAAACATCACATAAATTTTCCCTGC
>JAISKX010000034.1 GCA_031260765.1 Endomicrobium sp.
TCTTCTTTCATCAAGGCTATATGCGCCGACAATGCCTCATGAGCCATAGCGACAGCCTCTTCATAAGCATCTCCAGCAGAAATACAACCCGGAAAGTCTGGAAAAACAACGCTAAAACTATCCTTGCCTTTGATAGATTCAAATAATGCAATATAACTATTCATAAATTTATTCCTTCTTTCTTATTTTTGTCTAATAGCAACGGTGCATTTATTCTATGAAATTGTAAGACTTTCAATTCTCGTTCCGCAATTCCTTTGGTGAAAGAGAAAACGCATTATCGCCCGCTTCATTTTTAACCGTGTCGTATTCGTAACGGTTAAAATTTGGATTGTTAAGCATTTTCCACAAACCAAGAAAAGAAACTGTCGCCCTATTTTTCAACCAACTGTAAACAATAAATCGAGGCTCCGCCGCACCTTATTATTAAAATGCTATAATCCTACCAGTTTCGCAAGCATTCAATGCTTGCGAAACTATATTTTTGTAAAAGGAAAATTAAAAAATGAAAAGAGAAGACATCAGAAATGTAGCGATTATCGCCCATGTTGACCACGGAAAAACCACAGTAGTTGATTCATTGCTCAAATTTTCAGGACAGTTCGCAGTAAAGATTGACGAAGCGCAGGATACGGTTTTGGACTCTAATCCGCTTGAAAGGGAAAGGGGCATCACAATACTTGCCAAATGCACTTCCGTCCTTTATAAAGGCAATACTATAAATATAGTTGATACGCCCGGTCATGCTGATTTCGGCAGCGAAGTTGAGAGAGTTTTAAAAATGGTTGACGGCGTTATTTTGATGGTTGACGCTGTGGAAGGTCCTATGCCTCAGACGAGATTTGTTTTAAGAAAAGCTCTCGCTTTGGGTTTAAGACCGATAGTAATTATCAATAAAATGGATAGACCAAATATCAGACCAAGCGCCGCCGTTGACGAAGTTTTTGAACTCTTTATGAAACTCGGCGCAACTGACGCTCAATTGGATTTTCCTATACTTTACGCTTCAGGACGCGATGGTTGGGCGAGCGATAAAATGGAAGAAAAAGGCAAAGATATAGAGCCCGTTTTTACTACTATTTTAAAGCATGTCCCGCCCCCTCAGGCAGATATAGAAAAGCCTTTGCAAATGCAAATCACTATGCTTGATTACAGCAATTTTTTGGGGCAAATCGGCATAGGAAGAATTTTAAACGGAGTCATAAAAAAAGGACAAAATATAGTTCTTGCCAATACCAACAATGTTAAAAATGCAAAAGCCGTCAGAATTGATAAATTTGTTGGGCTTAGCAAAGAAGAAGTTGATGAGGCAAAAGCCGGCGACATAATAGCAATATCGGGTCTTGAAGGCGTAGAAGTCGGCGACACTGTTTGCTGTGTGGAAAATGTTATTCCATTGCCTCCTCTTTCTATTGACGAGCCTACAGTCTCTATGGATTTCTTGGTAAATGATTCTCCTTTTGCCGGCAGAGAAGGAAAATTTCTCACAAGCCGCCACATCAAAGAGAGATTGGAGAAAGAGGCAAAAACAAATGTCGGCCTAAAAATGGAAACCCTTGACGGCGAAGGCAGATTTAAAGTGTCGGGCAGAGGGGAACTTCATTTGACTATTTTAATTGAAACTATGCGCAGAGAAGGTTTTGAACTTTCCGTATCGTCGCCCGAAGTTATTTATAAAGAAAAGAACGGCGTTCTTTGCGAGCCTATGGAATATCTCACTCTTGATATAGAAACTCAATATCAAGGCGTGGTTTTTGAACTCGTCGGCAAACGCGCCGCAAAACTTGAAAATATGATAATGGAAGGCACGGATAGAGTGAGGCTTGAATATATAATTCCTTCCCGCGCTTTGATAGGCTTTAAAAATGATTTCTTATCAAATACCCGCGGACAAGGCATAATGCATCATAGTTTTTACGATTATATGCCAAAAGAAAATGTTTCTCCTTTAAGAAATAACGGCGTTTTCATAGTCAAAGAAGCGGGCAAAACCACAGCTTATGCTTTGGATAATTTGCAAATTAGCGGCAAAATGTTTGTAGGAGCAGGCGAGGAAGTTTATGCAGGTATGATAGTGGGGGAAAATTCAAGGGAGAAGGATTTAGTTGTAAATCCCTGCAAATTAAAAAAACTAACTAATATGAGAAGCAAAGCCGCAGACGATGCCGCCGTTCTCACCCCTCCGATAATTATGAATTTAGAGCAATCTGTAGAATATATAGCTCCTGATGAACTTGTAGAAATCACTCCCTCGGCAATAAGGCTTCGTAAAAAAATTCTTAATCACTTAGTCCGCAAAAGAACATCTCGAAATGAAAATGATGAAGAATAAGTAAAAAACAACGGGCTTCACATTCATCCATTCGTAGAAGTGAATTACGGTTCCGTAATTCACTCTACATAGGGGCGACCGTTAGAGCGGCGCGGCGCTGTTGTTTGTAAGGCAACAAGCCTGCTTTTTTGACAATAATTGTATGGTTATGCTAAAATCCGCTCATTCCCGACATCAAAAACATATTATTTTTCCAATGAATTTTTAAAAATAACACATTTGCCGAACATAAAAAGGCAATATTTTAATGGGGGCTCAAATCATGGCG
Organism: Endomicrobium sp.; assembly: GCA_031260765.1. Taxonomy (GTDB): domain Bacteria; phylum Elusimicrobiota; class Endomicrobiia; order Endomicrobiales; family Endomicrobiaceae; genus Parendomicrobium. The sequence goes on from JAISKX010000034.1 coordinate 2,601, forward strand.
CAAATCAGACCGTTTCAGGCAATCAGGTATTCCAAAAACATCATCACAAACTTTATATGTCCGCCTTATGACATTATTGGAGATGAAGAAAAAGCAAGGCTTCAAAAACTCTCTCCTTATAATATAGTCAATATAGAGCTTTCAGACCCAAAAGGCGCAAAAAACAAATATAAAAATGCCGCAGAAATTTTTAAAAACTATTTAGATGGAGGCATTTTGCAGCGGGATGCCGCTCCTTCTTTGTATTTTTATGAGCAGATTTTTGACGACCACGGCATAAAAATGACAAGAAGAGGTTTTTTTTCAGCTCTCAAATTGGAAAATCCTCATTCAGGCAAAGGCGCAATAAAACCTCATGAGAAAACGCTTGCAAAACCAAAAGCCGACAGACTCAAACTTTTAAAATCAGTCAGAGCTAATATAAGTCCGATTTTCGGTTTGTTTAATGATGATAAATCTATAGCGGTCAATATATGCAAAAGAATTGCAAAAAGAGCTCCTTCTTCTACCGCTATGGATAAAGACGGCGTATTTCACAAATTATGGGTTGTTTCCGACGACGATATTGTTTCAGATATAGTAAAACTCTTGTCAAATAAAAAAATGTTCATAGCGGACGGGCATCATAGATATGAGACTGCTTGGAATTATTTACAAGAAAAAGTGCAAAAGGATAAAACTTATTCACAGGATAAAGATTACAATTTTGTTTTAGCTTATCTATGCCCTATGGAAGATTCGGGCATTTCAATCTGGCCTACTCACAGAGTAATAGAAGAGCCGAAAGATTTAGAAGAAAGAATAGCCAAGTATTTTGACATTTATCCTGCAAATGATTTCAAAAAACTATCAAAAAAAGAAGTCCAGCCTCTATTATTGTATAAGGATGACAAATATAGAACTCTTGTCATAAAAAAAGAGGGTTTTTTAAAAAAAGCTATGCCTGTGCAAAGCAAATATTATAGAAATCTTGCAGTGAGCATATTGCATTATATTTTGCTCCCGAATATAGACGCTTCTCAATTTACCTATGTAAAAAGCGAAAAAGAAGCCGTAGTCCTTGCAAAAAAGAATCATAAAATCGCAATTATAGTTCCTGCAACGCCTGTGGATTCGCTTAAAAATATCAGTTTAAACAATGAAATGATGCCTCAAAAATCAACATATTTTTATCCAAAACTCGCAAGCGGAATAGTCATAAGGACGGTATAAATGACTCTTTTAGTTGATATTTTATTGATAGTTAATATTATTGTGGCGGGCTATCTTGGTTGGCGGGCAGGTTTTACAAGGAGTTCTTTCGCAGTTTTGGCTGGTTTTTTTGCAATATATTTTGCAAATAAATATCCATATCAAGACGGCGTCAATGCTTATATTATTTTCTTTATTGCAACTCTTGTAATTTTTATTCTGGGCGCTTTTATTTTGAGGCTTGTGCATTTCTTTTATATGAATATAGCGGATAAAATCGGCGGAATGGTTTTAAATATAGCGGTGTGGCTGATAATATCTATAAATGTTTTGGTCCCGACTCTCACCTATGGGACGGCTGTTTTGGAAGGCTCAACTTATAGTTTATATAGAGTAATCTCAGAACAAATGCACTTAAGAATGCCGATATTTAAAGATTATGTCCCGTCAACGCTCGGAAAAGTAGCGGTAGAAAAACAAAATATATTAAATAAGGTAGGAGGTTATGGTGAAAAAATTAAGGCTCGGGTTTCCTAAAGGAAGCCTTCAAGACTCAACGGTAGAATTATTTAAAAAAGCAGGAATCAAGATAAATGTGTCGGATAGGTCATACTACCCAACAAGTAATGACGATGAACTTGAAATAATGCTTATACGCTCTCAAGAGATGGCGAAATATGTTCAAGACGGTTTTTTTGACGCAGGTCTTACGGGTTATGATTGGGTTTGCGAAAGCGGCGCAAGCGTCAAAGAAATTTGCGAATTAAAATATGCCAAGTCAGGGTTTAGACCAGTCCGCTGGGTTTTAGCCGTCCCGGAGACTTCAAAAACCAAAAGCATAAAAGATTTGCAAGGCAAAAGAGTAGCCACAGAACTTCTAAATTACACAAAAAAATACTTTGCCAAAAACGGAGTAAAAGCCAATATAGAATTTTCTTGGGGAGCGACAGAAGCAAAAGCGGGAGCCTTAGTTGACGCTATTGTAGAGCTCACAGAAACAGGCTCATCGCTTAGGGCGAATAAATTAAAAGTAATTGACGAAATCCTCACTTCAACAACAAGATTTATAGCCAATCCGAAATCGCTGCAAGATAAATGGAAAAAAGAAAAGATAGAAAGTATGTCAATCTTGCTAAAAGGCGCATTAGCGGCGGAAGGCATGGTGGGGTTAAAAATGAATGTCCCTGCAAAATCCTTAGAAAAAGTAGCCTCAGCCATACCCGCGCTAAGAAAGCCGACAGTTTCAACATTAAGCGATAAAAACTGGTTTGCCTTAGAAGTAATTTTAGAAGAAAAAACCGTAAAACAAATAATCCCCGCATTAAAAAGAGCCGGCGCCGAAGGAATAATAGAATATCCTCTAAACAAGATAATTTATTAAAACAAAAACCTCTCCTGTCATGAAGATATTGGCAGCCTCAGTCTTGACAGGCGAGGGTGAATGCGAAAGTTGTATTTGTCCCATATCCCG
>JAISKX010000036.1 GCA_031260765.1 Endomicrobium sp.
ATGTATATTACAGCTTTCCGCATAGATTACCGCGTGTATCAAAAATATGCGCAATATCTATATATAGCCGCAGTGATAGCTTTGATTTTGGTTTTGATTATAGGCGTATCGCGCGGCGGGGCTAAAAGATGGTTTAATTTAGGGCTATTTACAATACAACCTTCGGAAATAGCCAAAATCATAATAATAATCGCCATTTCAGATTTTATATCCCGCAAACAAAAACTTTTAAACGATATGAAAACGGTTGTCGGCGCGGCTATTATAATAGCCATTATGATAATCCCTATAGGATTGGAGCCTGATTTAGGCGCTCCTATTTTAATTTCTTCAGTATGTATCGCTATGCTCTTTTGCGCAGGGATTAGTTTGAAAATGATTTCTATGTTTTTTTTGGGCGGACTTTTGATTGTGATAGAAGAATGCCTTAGAGAACCGTATAGATTTGCGAGAATAAAAAATTATTTTTCATCTCTTGTAAATATAGACGCTTCGTCATATCAATTGAAACAATCTATAAATGCCTTAGGTTCAGGCGGCTTTTTCGGCAAAGGTATAGGTAATAGCGATTTGAAACAGATGTATCTTCCCGAAGCGCATACGGATTTTATTTTCCCTATAATAGGAGAGGAATTTGGCTTTTTGGGGGCGGCAGTACTCATAAGCGCTTTTATCTATATCTTTATAAAAGGCGTCAAAATAAGCAAAAATGCCCATGATGAATTTTCTCGCAATTTAGCATTAGGCATAACACTTTTAATAATTTTTCAAGCGATTATAAATTTAGCGGTTGCAACTGGGTTATTTCCAACAAAAGGTTTAGTGCTGCCTTTTATATCTTTCGGAGGCACAGCTCTGATAACAAATATGGCTCTTGTAGGCATTTTACTCAACATATCAAAAAACAAAAAAAACAGATAAAAAAAGGAAACGCTGACAATGTCAAATAAAAACATCATTATTGCGGCAAGCGGAACGGGCGGGCATATTTATCCAGGTCTTGCCATTGCGGCAGAATTAAAAAATCGCGGATTTAATCCCATTTTTTTTATCAGCAATAATAGCGCCTCTCATGCGATTATTGAAAATAGCGGATTTCAATATTTGGCTTTTAATCTCTCAGGTATGCCGAGAAAAATATCATTATCATTTCTTGTTTTTTGCTTTAAACTTATCTTGTCAACTATCAAAGCTTTCAAAAACATTCTTGCTCTAAAACCAATATGCGCTCTTTCAACAGGGGGATATATAGGCGTTCCTACGATTTTTGCGGCAAAGCTTTTGGGCAAAAAGACATATATTCACGAACAAAACACAATAGCAGGCAAGGCAAATAGATATTTAAGCCTTATCGCAGACAAAGTTTTAATCAGTTTTGAAGGCAGCGCGAAATGTTTTAGCTACCGCAATGACGATAAGAAAATCATTTTAACAGGTTATCCAATAAGAAAAGATATTTTTAAGGCGGACAGAAAAACAGCGCGCAAGGCATTGCAAATTGACGATAATATATTTACTGTTTTTATTTTTGGAGGAAGTCTCGGCGCTAAAAGATTAAATGAAATCGCTTTTGACTCTATGCAGATTTTGTCTATTGAAGAAAAAATCCAAGTAATTCACATATCAGGGGAAAAAGGCTATAAGGATTTGTCACAAAAAGCGCAAAATCTTCCTTATTATAGAGTAATTGAGTATATGCACGATATTTACAATGCTTACGGCGCTGCGGATATTATAATATCAAGGGCTGGCGCAGGCTCAGTATTTGAGATTAAAACTTTAAATAAGCCCGCAATACTCATTCCTCTGCCGACGGCGGCTGATAATCATCAATACTATAATGCAAAAGAAGCCGAATCTGACAATATAAAGGTATTGGATGAAAAAATCCTGACCCCTCAAATCTTAGCCGATGTTATATTAGAACTTAAAAAACTGCCAAAAGCGCAAGAAAACCCAATTTTTAAACCTTCTCCGCAGGAAACAATAGCGCAAATTTTATTGCCGCAAGCATAAGTAATTATACGGCTTTATAAAAAATTTGACTTTTTTTTATAAATCTGTATAATTACGACCATTATGGCAAGACCATCAAAAAATATTGATAAAAAATTACTTGAAGCGGGCAAGGCAGCCCTTGTTAAAAAAGGCATTCGCGGGATTAATATTCGCGCTATTTGCGCTAAACACAGAATTAATCTCGGGATGTTTTTTTATTGCTTCAAGTCAAAAAAGAATTTCATCAAAGAGATTTTTATAAGTTTCATTGAGGATAAATCAAAACAAATCACCGAAGAATTGGCTAATATCCCGTCCCCTATGGACAGAATGAAAAAATTGTCTCTTATGAGCATAAAACTCCATAAAGAAAAATCCGAAAGTTTTGAATCCATAACTCAAGCCTTAGATTTCAGAGATAAGAGTTTTGTGAAATTGCGTAAAACTATGGTTGAGAGATGGTTTGGGGTTTTTAAAACTCTCGCTGATCAATGCAAAGAAGATGGACATATAAGTAAGAAACTTGATTCAGAACAAGCGCTTTCAATCTTTCTCGGCGGTCTTTTGACTTATGCAAAGTTTATAGATGAATTTTATCAATATGATGACAAAGAATATTATGAAAGAATTAATCAAATGTCGGATATATTGGAATCAAAAATAAAATAAAAAAATAAATAAACACAGGAGGTAGTTATGAAGAAGTTATCAGCAATAGTAGTTTTGTCTTTGTTCTTTTTTGTTTCAGGAGGATATGCTCAGGCTCTCAGTCTGAACGATTATCTAAAACTTGTTGCAAAAAACAATCTCAGTCTAAAGTCCATCAATGCAAATATAGTTTCATTAAATGGACAGCTTGCGGCTGTAGAGAGGGCTTATTCCGCAACTCTCAATGCAAACGCTACCTATAATCACGACGGCAGCAGAAGCAATATGCAGCTCCCAGTGGATATTGACACGCTCTCTTATGATGCGAATATAAGTAAATTGTTCGCTACGGGGACTAATTTAGCTTTGGGTTTTAATAATTCAATAGTTTCTATTGACAATCCTGCCGTTGATGAGAGAAATATAATTTCTCCTTATATACAAGTTCAGCAATCTCTTTGGAAGAATTTTAACGGCGGGGCGACAAAAGCCAATATTGAGCAAGCCCGCGCTACTATAAGGCAGACTCTTTATCAACTTGAACAAAGCAGAAGGCAGCTCATAACAAATGCAAAACTTGCTTATTGGAATTTGTCCTATGCCAAAATTCTTGTAGAG
>JAISKX010000048.1 GCA_031260765.1 Endomicrobium sp.
TATTCAATTTTCATTAACAGCAAAGGCTTGAAGAATTGCATAAAATGGATTCTGTCCTGCACATAGTTACAGGGCGCAGACAGCACAACTGCAAGAGAGACTTGATAATTTGATTTAGACGGCGGGATAATAGCAAAAAATAGCTAAAAAAGACAGAAAGCATTTAATCTAAACGCCAAAATGAGGGGCTCAAAAAAAGCCCCGTTTCAATTACTTGAAACGGGGCTTTTGTTTTTGGCTTTCTTTATAATTCTTTTATTGCTGAGATTATTGAGGCTACGGCTTTTTTGGCGTCGCCGTATAACATCTTGGTGTGAGGCAGCCCATAGAGTTCGTTTTCTATGCCTGCATAGCCTTTGCCGCGTCCGCGCTTTACCACTACTACATTCTTTGCCGCGTCAACATCAAGGATGGGCATACCTGAAATTGGAGTGCCTTGTCTTCTTGCGGCAGGATTTGTCACATCATTTGCGCCTACAACAAGAGCGACCTCGGCTGTGGGAAACATCGGATTTACATCTTCAAGAGGTATCAATTTTTCATAAGATACATTGGCTTCTGCAAGTAAAACATTCATGTGCCCCGGCATACGACCGGCAACAGGATGAATGGCAAAAATCACTTCAACGCCTTTGCTTTCAAGGATTTTTGTGAGGTCTGCTATTTCGTGCTGAGCGCCCGCTACCGCAAGACCATATCCGGGAACAATTATAACTCTCGCCGCATAAGCCATTTGAACGGCTACATCGTCCGCCGAAGTCTCGGTGAGATTAAGAGCTTCGCCGCTTTCTGCGGAGTCTATCTTTCCCGTATCTCCAAAACCGCCTGCAAGGATATTGAAAAGAGAACGATTCATAGCCTCAGCCATAAGTTTGGAAAGTATGCCGCCAGCCGCGCCTACCAAAGCGCCTGCTACTATCATAATTAAATTGTTGATAACAAAACCAGCCATAGCTACAGCCGTTCCCGTGCAAGCATTTAAAATGGATATGACGACAGGCATATCTGCGCCGCCTATAGGCAAAACAAAAGTGATGCCCATAATAAGAGCAAGAGCCGTCAAAAGCACAACAGGAAATTCAATTCCATATCCAAAATTATTTCCGCTGATGAGCATATAAGAGCAGAAAATTATTCCCACTATACACAAAAGGTCTATCAATTTCTTAGCGGGAACTTTTATGGGGCTGCCGCTCACTATGCCTTGCAATTTTGCCGCCGCAATCAAAGAGCCTGTAAAAGTGACAGAGCCTATTATTATGCCCAAAATGATAGTGATATAAGTTGAAAGAACTATACTGTGAGCAAAAAGCGCGTCATTTATAGCTACAAGAGCCGCCGCGCCGCCGCCTACTGTGTTAAAAATTGACACAAGTTGAGGCATAGCCGTCATCTTTACTTTTTTAGCCGTTACAAAACCGAAAGCCGCGCCGATTGCTATACCTACAAGCAAAACAATAATCGCGCTGATTTGTAAAAAACCATGATAGAAAGATTGAAAGAGCGCCATAGCAACGGCAATAGACATACCGACAATAGATACAAAATTACCTTTCCGCGCAGTTCTTGGGGAGTTCATAAATCTCAAACCCTGTATGAAAAGAAAAGCGGAAAACAAATATACAAACCATGCTATTGTTTCAAGATTAGCGTCAAAAAAATTCATTATTTTGCCTCCTTTTCTTTATTATCGGCGGCGGGTTTCGGCTTAGCTTTAAACATATCAAGCATTCTATCCGTCACCGTATATCCGCCTACGACATTTGCCGTTCCCAAAACAGCCGCAAAGAAAATCAGAATGAGACCGAGAACAGAACTTGTTTCAACGGCTACCAAAACCACGCCTACAATTACAACTCCGTGTATAGAATTTGCCCCCGACATCAAGGGCGTATGCAAAGTAGCTGGGACTTTTCCTATTACTATAACTCCTATTATTAAAGCAAATACAAAAAGCGTCAATGCTATTGTTAAAGTTGACATTATTTTGCCTCCTTTTGAGATGGAATTTTTTTACCGCTAATGGCAAGAACTGCAAGTTCGTCGCCTTCTATCACTTCAAATTTCCCTTCATGAGCAAAATAAGAGATGACATCCGCTATATTTCTTGCAAGTAAATTGGAAGCAGTCTTAGGAGCGGTTGAAGGAAGATTGGGAGCGCCTATAATTTTTACTCCGTTTGGAGTAATTACAGTTTCCTCTGGTTTAGAGCCTTCAACATTTCCTCCAAGCGAGCTTGCCGCGACATCTACTATTACGCTGCCTCTTTTTAAATTGTCAACGCCCGCCTTAGTGAGCAAAACAGGCGGCTTTCTTCCGGGAACTTGCGCCGTAGTGATGATGATGTCAAAAGTCGCCGCCGCTTTATCCACTGCGGCTTGTTGGGCGGCTTTTTCTTCATTAGTCAATTCTCTTGCATATCCGCCTTCTCCTTGACCTGCGCTTAAATCCGGTCCTCCAAAAGCCGCAAGGTCTAAGAATTTTGCGCCCAAAGATAAAACTTCATCTTTTGAAGCTGGACGGACATCATAAGCAGTAACAATAGCCCCAAGCCTTTTTGCCGTTCCTATAGCTTGAAGCCCCGCAATGCCCGCACCCAAAATGAGAACTGATGCAGGCTTAATAGTTCCAGCCGCAGTAGTCATCATAGGCAAAAATCCAGGAAATTCATTGGCTGCAAGCAAAACTGCCTTATAACCAGCCACAGACGCTTGGGAAGTCATCACATCCATAGATTGTGCTTTAGAAAGTTTCCTCGGCAAAAGCGTGATATCAAGAGCTGTGACTTGAGCAGATTCAAATTGAGCGGCTATATCTTTGTTTAACAAAGAAGCAAATAGCCCTACTGCAAAACTGCCTTTTGATTGAGAAGAAATTGCCTTAGCGTCTGGAGCCGCAATATAAGCAATTGCATCAGATTTACTTAAAACATCAGCTTTTGAGAGAACTTTAGCGCCAACAGCTTCATAATCGGAATCCTGAAAACCAGCTTTCATACCCGCCCCAGCCTCAATTATAGGCTGAATGCCTGCTTTTATAAGTCTTTGCGAAGATTCTGGAGTGATTGCTACGCGGGATTCGGTTCCGATATC
>JAISKX010000082.1 GCA_031260765.1 Endomicrobium sp.
TAGTGTTTCGGGCATTCACAGCCATATAGGTTCTCAAATTTTAGAGATAGAGCCTTTTAAAATCGCGGCGCAAAAGGTAAAAAAACTTGTGGACGAGATAGAAAAAAACGGAATGCAGATTGCTCACATAGATTGCGGCGGCGGGATAGGAATTGCATATCAAAAATCTCAAAAAGCCCCTACCCCAAAACAAGTGATGAATGCGATTTTTCCGATTTTTGATAAAAGCAAAAAATTTATGTTTGAGCCGGGTCGCTCAATTATGGCTAATGCGGGGCATTTGCTTTGCAAAGTTCTGTATCGCAAAAATTCCGGCGGGACAAGTTTTCTTATCACAGATGCGGGAATGAATGATTTAATAAGACCTTCTTTATACCAATCCTATCACGAAATTTTGCCCGTCAAAAAAACAAATGCAAAAAAAGTTAAAACCAATGTAGTGGGACCCATTTGTGAAAGCGGCGATTTTATGGGCAATGACAGAATGCTTCCTATTTTGGCTCAAGGGCAATATCTGCTTATAACTTGTGCAGGCGCTTATGGAGCGGCGATGTCCTCGCAATACAATTCCCGCCCGCTTTTGCCAGAGGTTTTAGTTGAAGGTTCAAAAGTCCAATTGATAAAAAAAAGAGCGTCATATAATGATTTATTGTTAAACGAGGTAATAAAATGAAAATAAACTTTTCAAAACTTACGGCGGCGGGGAATGATTTTGTTTTGATAGATAATCGCAAAGATATTGTGAATGCGGCGGATTATCAAAAACTTGCCGCGAAACTTTGTAATCGCAGATATAGTATAGGCGCAGATGGGTTGATTTTTATAGAAGAGAGCAAAACTTGCGACTTTAAAATGAAATATTTTAATTCAGACGGCTCTTTTGCCGCTATGTGCGGAAACGGAGGACGGTCTATTGCAAAATTTGCTTATGAAATCGGCGCGGCAAAGAACAAAATGGTTTTTGAAACTGACGCTGGAATCATTAAAGCCGAAATGATAGCGCCAGAAATAGTCAAACTCCAATTATATGAGCCTACGGATTTAAGACAGGACATAAAATTAAATATTGAAGGGCGGGATTTTGATATTGATTTCATAAACACAGGCGTTCCGCATGCTGTGATTTTTGTGGACGATATTGAAAAAATAGATGTTTTTAAATACGGGAATCTTTTAAGATTTCATAAAGAGTTTGCGCCTGCTGGGACGAATGTTGATTTTGTTCAAGTGTCAAAAGACAATACAATTTTAGTGCGCACCTATGAGCGCGGCGTTGAGGGGGAAACTCTTGCTTGCGGGACTGGCATAATAGCGTCGGCTATTATTTCTGGTCTTAAAAATTTCGTCAAAGCGCCTGTCCAAATCATAGCGCGCGGCGGAGATAAACTTTCTGTATCATATCAGGAGCGGGATGGAAAAATAAAAAATGTTATCCTTGAAGGACCGGCAATAATATCCTTTGAGGGAACTGTAAAAATTTAGGGGGCTTTATGTTTTCAGGAGTTTGGACAGCGTTAATTACGCCGTTAAAAAATGACAAAGTGGATTATGATGCGCTAAGTAAATTGATTGATTTTCAGTTCAAAAGCGGCGTGGACGGCATAGTGCCTTGCGGCTCTACGGGCGAATCTTCTACGCTTTCTCATGACGAGCACAAGGAAGTTGTGGAGTTTTGCGTCAAGCAGGCTAAGGGCAAAATAAGAGTTCTCGCAGGCTCAGGCTCAAATTCTACAAAAGAGGCTATTTACTTAACTGAGTTTGCAAAAAGCGTCGGTTGCGACGGGGCTTTGCTTATTTCTCCTTATTATAATAAGCCCACTCAGCAAGGTTTGTATTTGCATTTTAAAGCGATAGCCGACAAAGTTGATATTCCGATAGTTCTCTACAATATAGCAGGCAGAACGGGCATAAATATAGAGCCGGAAACGGTTGCAAAACTCGTCAAAGATTGCCGCAATATAGTCGGCATAAAAGAGGCTTCAGGCTCTTTAGACCAAATGAGCCGCATAAAATTGTTGTCGCCGAATATTCAATTGATTTCAGGAGACGATGCTTTGACTATTCCCTTGATGTCCATAGGCGGTTGCGGAATCATCAGCGTTTTGTCTAATATAGTCCCAAAAGATTTGGTTGCTATGGTGAAAGCCTTTAACAGCGGCAATATGAAAGAGGCGCAAAAAATCAACTATAAACTTTTGCCTTTGGTAAAAGCAATGTTTTGCGAGACCAATCCCATCCCGGTAAAAACCGCCGCCTCAATATTAAAAATGTGCGATTTAGGTTTTAGACTCCCAATGTGCGAGATGGCGGACGCCAACAGAACAAAATTAGAAAAAGCAATGAAAGATTATGGATTGATATAAGAGAGGAGATTAAAATGAAAATAGTTGTATGCGGAGCGGCAGGAAGAATGGGACAGACAATTTTAAATTTGGCTAAGGCGGATAAGGACATAGAAATCGGCGGGGCTGTTGAATTTGATGGAAGTCCCGCTATTGGAACGGGCAGTCCTGCAATATCGCCGGCAAAGGATTTAGATAAAATCCTAAATAACCAAACAGTTTTGATAGATTTTACCAATCCTCAAAGCGCTTTAAAAAATTTGGAAATAGCAAAGCAAAAAAAGTCTGCCGTAGTGATAGGCACAACGGGTTTTGACGCCGCCCAAAAAGAAGAAATATCAAAAGCCGCAAAAGAAATACCCGTTCTTTTATCTCCCAATATGTCTATCGGAGTAAATCTTTTGTTTAAACTTGTTCAAGAAGTTTCAAAAGCCGTGTCGGATTATGATATAGAATTGTTAGAACTCCATCACAATAAGAAAAAAGACGCCCCCTCAGGCACTGCTGCAAAACTTGCTGAAATCATAGCGGAAACTTTGGGCAGAGATATAGAAAAAGACGCAGTTTATGAAAGGCATAGCGTCAACAAAGCGAGAACAAAAGAAGAAATCGGCATAATGTCTGTGCGCGCAGGCGATATAGTAGGCGAACATACAGTATATTTTGCGGGTCCCGGCGAGCGCATAGAGCTCACTCACCGCGCTCACAGCCGCGACACTTTTGCCGCCGGCGCAATAAGAGCCGCAAAATGGCTGTCAAACAAAAAAAGCGGACTATACGATAAGCAAGCCGTCTTGGGATTAAAATAAGACGCTTCCTCTAAAACCCCGAAGGGGTTTAATGTATTTAATAACCCCGTATTGCCGCAGGCTATGCGGGGACAAGGAGTCATATATGCAAATCAATTACAATGAAAAATTAAAAAAACTTCCGCCTTATCTTTTTATTGAGATAGATAAAAAGAAAAACGAGGCAAAGGCAAGAGGCGCTGATATTATTTCTTTGGGCGTCGGAGACCCCGATATGCCCACACCTCCTCACATTATAAAGGCTATGCAAGAGGCTGTCGCAAAACCCGCAAATCATCAATATCCTTTCGGCGCGGGTATGCTGTCTTTTAGAAAAGCGGTTTGCGATTGGTATAAAAGCAGATTTAGCGT
>JAISKX010000083.1 GCA_031260765.1 Endomicrobium sp.
GTCGTCATTGCGGGCTTGACCCGCAATCTCACAATATGGGTTAGACAAACGGCGGAGATTGCGGGTCAAGCCCGCAATGACAAATGCAGCGTGTCCGCAATGACAAATAGAGGTAAAATGGAAAACAAAATAGCATTGATAACGGGAGCAAGCAGGGGCATAGGCGCGGTTTGCGCTAAAACTTTGGCAAGAGACGGTTTTGATATTTGGGCTAATTACCGCTCAAATGACGAATACGCTCAAAAACTGAAAAGCGAAATTGAGCAAATCGGACGCAAATGCGAACTCTTAAAATTTGATGTGGCGGACGCCGAAGCGGTTGAAAATGCTTTGTCCCCCCTTTTAGAAAAAGAAACTCCTTTTTGCATAGTCAATAATGCGGGTTTTCGCAAAGACGCTTTGCTTGTTTGGATGAAAGAAGAAGAATGGAAATCTGTTTTATCCGTCACTCTTGACGGATATTTCAATATAACAAAAACCGTTTTGCCTTTTATGTTGAGAAATAGAAAAGGGCGCATTATAAATATAACTTCAATGTCCGCCGTTTTGGGCGTTCCCGGACAAGCGAATTATTCAGCCGCAAAGGCGGGTCTTATCGGCGCGACAAAATCTCTTGCGGTAGAGACGGCGAAAAGAAATATTTTAGTAAATGCAGTCGCCCCGGGCTTTATAGGCACGGAAATGCTTGAGGGATTGCCTATGGAAGAAATAATCAAAAATATTCCTTTGGGCAGAACGGGAAAGCCCGAAGATGTGGCTGAAATGATAGCTTTTCTTGCAAGCGAAAAATGTCAATACATAACAGGACAAGTCTTTCAAATCAGCGGAGGGCTCGGCGCATAATGGCGATACAAAATTATGATGTTGCCGTAATAGGCAGCGGTATATCAGGTATGACGGCTGCTTTGCTCTTTGCAAAAAAAGGTAAGAAAGTAGCGCTTTTTGAACAAGCCCCGCACCTTGCCCCCTTGTTTTCAGGATTTGACAGAGGCGGAGTCCACATAGAATCAGGCTTTCATTATTCAGGCGTTTTGGGTAAAGATGAAATAGGCGGCTTGTTATTTAAAGAATTGGGTTTAAATATGCCCGTAGAATTATGTTCCAAAGATGGCTATGACGACGCATATTTGCTTAAATCAGGACGGCTTTTTAAATTTCCTTTCGGCAGACAATTGTTTGAGCAAAAACTTATAGAATTTTTCCCTAATGAAAAAGACGGCATAAAAAAGTATCTTGATTTAGCGTATAGCCAATTAGAAAAAATACCTTTTTTAAATTTTCATAAAAGGGAATATAAAAGTGAAGAGTTCTTTTATTTTGCAGATGATAAGACTACTCTCAGCGAAGTTTTAAACGATTGTTTTAAAGATGAGGAAATAAAATCTCTATTATCTTTTTCGTCGGTATTATATGGAGTTCCTCCGTCAAAAGTAGCTTTTGTTTTACATTGCTGCTGCAGCGGCATAATGTTTGAAACAGTTTGGAAAATAAAAGGCGGCGGCGCGGCTCTCGTCAAAGAGTTTAAAAGAGTTATAGAAAATAGCGGCATTGCAGTTTTTTGTAATAAAAAAGTTGTTAAGATAGAAGTTGAAAAAGATAAGAAAAAATTGACATTTGCAGACAGTTCTCAAATTCTTTGCGATATTTGCGTATCTTCAATACATCCAAAAGAATTTTTAAAAATCGCGCCTCCTGAAACTTATAGAGCAAAAAATGTCGAGCGTATCCAGTCCTTGCCTGAAACAGACGGTTTTTTTGTTCTCTATGGAAAAGTAAAAGACGGTTTTAGAGTTGATACAAATAATGTGGGTTTTTTGACGGGAGACAGTTTTCAAAAAGACCATAAAAACGCATATTACATCAATTTTTCAAATTCTAATCCTCAAGCCGTTTGCGCAGTAATGGCTGTTGATTCTGACGAAAAACTTTGGGATATTCCTCAAAACGAATACGAGCAAAAGAAAAAAGAAATATCTCAAAATATAAAAGATGAAATAAAAAATAGAAAACCCGAACTCTTTGATAAGATTGAATTTCTGGGCATTGCCACTCCGAAAACTCAAAAACGGTTTGTAAATTATTACGGTAGTTACGGCATAATGCACACGGCGGAAAGCGCAAATATTTTGCCCATTACAAAAGTCGGCGGTTTATTTGTTGTAGGACAGGCGACGATAGCTCCGGGTCTTATAGGCGCAATGATTTCATCTTTCTTGCTTGATAAAATTATAGACAGAAGTTTGGAGAATAAAAATGTCTGATAATAAAAACAGAATTGTAATCACAGGTTGCGGCTCGGTCTCGCCTTATGGCGCGGGCGTTTCTTTGCTTACGGACAGTATATTGGCGCAAAAAAGCAGCGTTAAATTCAATGAAGAATTGACCGCAATACAAGATTTAACAAGCCTTGTCTCGTCAACAGTTCCTGAAATTGATTTTTCATATATCCCCCGTCATTTTAGACGCTCAATGTCTAAAATGTCGCTTTTTGCTTACAGCGCAATCAAAGAAGCTTTAGATAATGCGGGTTTTGAAAAAACTCCCGACGGTCTTTCTCTTTTTATAGGCTCTACGGTGAGCAGTATGCAGACTTGGCTTGATTTTACTGAAAAGTTTAAAAACAGAGAACTTGATACTATAAAGACAACTGTAATCTTTCAGGTAATGAATCATTCCCCTTTGGCAAATATGGCTCAAGCCTTTGATTTAAACGGTCCGGGTTTCGGCATTAGCGCCGCCTGCGCAACGGGTCTTATGAATATAGGGCTTGGCTATCTCGCCATCAAAGCGGGTTTTTTAGATAAGGCTTTATGCGGCGGAACTGACGAATATCATCCTATGATGACGGGATGTTTTGCTATTATGAATGCAGCAAGCAATCAATTCAATGATAATCCGCAAAAAGCCTCTCGTCCTTTTGACTCTAAAAGATGCGGCATAGTTTGCAGCGAGGGAGCGGGTATTGTCTTACTTGAAAGTTTAGACAGCGCATTAAAAAGAAATGCTCATATATACGGAGAGATTTTAGGGTTTGGAACTAATACTGAGACAAAAAGCATATCTCACCCTTCAAAAGAATGCATAAGCCAATGTATGCAAAGCGCTTTAAAAAACGCCGATGTCTCGGCGCAAGAAATAGATTTTGTCAACGCCCACGCCACAAGCACGGTTGCGGGAGACATTGAAGAGAGCAAAGCGGTTTTTGACATTTTCGGCGGCGGCGTTTGGACAAACAGCCTCAAAGGACATATAGGACACACTATGGCGGCGAGCGGCGCTCTTGAACTTATATCTATGCTTGATATGATGCAAAGAGAAAAAATCTCAGGCACTTTGAATTTGGAGAACATTGACGAGCAAGCCGCGTCCGTCAAACATTTTAGCGGAGTAAAAGACTTAAAAATAAATACATTTATAAAGAACAGTTTTGCCTTAGGCGGGACAAATTGTTCTTTAATAGTAAGGAGATTTAAACAATGATGACAAGAGAAGAAATTATCAAAACAGTCAATGATGCTTTAATGAAAGAGTTTGAACTAAAACCCGAAAGCATGAAACCAGAGGCAAATTTCTTTGCCGATTTGGGTTTAGACTCTCTTGATGCAGTTGATATGGTAGTGGTATTAGAACAGGCTTTTAAAGTCAAACTCAGAAAGAATTATGAAGTCGGCAAGATTATGACTTTAAACGACCTCTACAATTACATAGAAAACTTAGTAAAAGAAAATGTTTAATTTGTTAAAAAAGATTTACGCTTTCCCTTTTTTTATACTTGTTATTTTATGGCTTGCCTTGCCTGCTCCTTTTGTATATGCGTATTTTGTTATAACGGGTTTTAGAGAAAAGCAGATAAGAACTTATATGTATATTCAAGGCAAAGCTATACAATTTGCAATTTACGGCGCTTCTGGTTTTAATAAAAAAATAATCAAAAAATCCATTCCGCAAAACCCATCTATCTTAATAGCCAATCACCCTTGCACCTATGACACTTTTGTTTTCTTTGATTTCGGTATAAAAAATTTAGTCTGTATAGCCAAAGGATGGCCCTTTAAAATCCCATTTTACGGCACATTTATTAAAAAAGCGGGCTATATCAATTCCGACAATAAAAGTTCAGAAGAAATTATCAAAGAAGTCAAAAAGAGATTTGCTAAAAATTTGCATATAGGAATTTTTCCCGAAGGCACGCGCAAAAAAGAAATAGGCAGATTTCGTTCTCTCGCTTTTGAAATATCCATAAAAACAGGAGCCGATATAGTTCCTTTTGTAATAAAAGGATTAGAAGAAATGCTGCCTCCCGGCAAATATCTCCCCAAACAAGCCCCCGTCAGATACATTCAACTTGACCCCATCTCTCCCAAAGACTGGACAAACACAGAAGCCGGTCATCTAAAAATGGCTCAATACGCCAAAAACCTAATAGCGTCCCAACTTTAAAGATTAGTTTTTAAGGCAAGATAGCGGTATTACATTTATACCGTCATTACGATGGTGGGCAAAGCCTGAACCGACGATTATATTTAATGACATAGGCGCTAAAGATTTATCTGTATCTATAATTTTTGCAAAATCAAGAAGGGTTTCTGATGCCTCTTCAATAGCGCCAAAACCCAATTTAACTTCAAAAGCAGCCCAAGTTCCATCGTCTTTTTGAACTATAGCGTCAACTTCTGAACTTTGATAAGCGCGATTATGATATATAACCGACAAAAAAGTAAAATTTCAATGGACAAAAAAACAATGTTTTAACCGACAAAAATGGTAGTTAATCAATTGATGGGGGGTAGAAGAAAATGGTTCATAGTCTTGCAGAATTTCGCAAAGCGGCAGGGTGAAGGGTTAATCTCAGAGCTGTCTTTGTTTTTATGTTTTATTTCTTTTCATCAACTCAATTTTCAAAGTCAAATTGTCGTATTTGGTTTTTAGGTTTTCTATTTCTTTTTTTAATAATTCAATTTCAAGCGAATAGTCTTTATTGTTTTGAGCGTTTGCGGCTTGATTGTTTTCCCCATTATCAAAGAAAAATTGCAAAGGTTTGCCTGTGGCTTGAGCGATTTTTTTTAGGCTGGTTGTGCTGGGATTGTTATATCCGGTTATCCAAGCGCTTACTAGTTGCTGTTTTACTTGTATTTTCTGCGCAAATTCGCCTTGATTTAAACCCATCTCTCTTATAGCTTGTTTTATCTTAGTTCCAATAGTTACCATTTTTACCACCCTTCGTGATGTTGACATTCTACAATGTATTTACTACTATCAACTTGAAAAATACTTTAATAAATCTTGAAAACAAATTGTTTTTTTGTATATAAATAAAAAAAATGGGGCGTGAAAATAGACCACCCAGACTATTGTCTGTTTGGTTGAAAACAAAGTTTTTAAAATATGCGTGCAAGCATTTTTTGGACTTTTACGCCCTGTCAGCATTTTACAAGTTTAAAATAGAGTTTGAAAGAAAAACTACTCGTAGAGACGCGCTATATGCGCGTCTCCCCCAAAACACAATGTAGGGGCGAATCCATGTGTTCGCCCAAAATCGCAAAGCGGTTGTTTTTTCCTCCACCTGAAAGGGGGAGGGTAGGGAGGGGGTCAATGCGAAGCGTGACTAAACGACAAACGACTTTCTCGCAAAGAGCGCAAGGTTAAACCGCAAAGAACGCAAAACGAAAAAAACAAATAAAAAACTTCCGCTTCATTTATAAAAATGAAATGCGGAAAATAAAACGCAGGAAAAGGAGACTCAAATGAACGGTTCAAACAATGAGAAAATCAAGGATTTTCTTGAAAAGGCTGTAGAAAAAGTAATAGAAAATCGCATTAAAGAAAACAAGATTGATTTAGGTGGAGAAGAATATGAGGGGTTGTTTTACAGCGAAGCTGATTTTAAGTATTACTTGGCAAACGAAATACATCAGGAACTAAAAAATCAAGGGAAACCATATTTTGAGGTTCCGACTAAAAGGTTAAGTAAAGAATATTCTGATGATAAGTGGGTAGATATTGTTATAGAACTAACAGAACAAATATATCCAATAGAAATTAAACTT
>JAISKX010000086.1 GCA_031260765.1 Endomicrobium sp.
TTTTTTGAGCCGCCCGAATTGGGCGTCTCTACATCTGCTTGTAATCATCTCATAATGAGTATTATGTTAAGTTGATATATAAAATGGGGAAAAAGGGCTTATTAAAAAATGGGGGAAAAAGGGGGGGTAAAGCGGAAAACAAACAAAAGGCAAAAGACAAAAGGCAAACGGCAAACAACAAAAGGCAAAGGCGGCTTCGCCCACCCCCCTTTCCCGCTGCGCGGGACTTCCCCCGCAAGGGAGGGCAGACAAAGACACATCTATTTCTCAATTGTAAATAAATCACAAATCAAAAATCGTAGGGGCAGACCCATGTGTCTGCCCTAAAAACAAACAAGACAAAATCTATAAAAAATAAAACCCCAAATATCATAGTCGTTAAATCTGCCCCCCTTGCGGGGGACGTCCTGACAGGGAAGGGGGGTGCGCGAAGCGTAATCGCAAAGCGGCAAACAAACAAAAGGCAAACGACAAAAAGGCAAAGGCGGCTTCGCCCACCCCCCTTTCCCGCTGCGCGGGACTTCCCCCGCAAGGGGGGCAGACAAAGACACAGCCATTTCTCAATTGTAAATAAATCACAAATCGTAGGGGCAGACAACTGACTTTATCCTTTTTTTTAAAAAAGGTAGGGGGGGTAGGCGAAGGCTCTTGATAGCAATATACAAACTTTGTATAGTATGCCTTAGTGATTTAAGGGAGGGGAATTATGTCAATATCTACGGTCAATATATCTTTTAATGCGGATTTATTGTTGCAAATTGACGAAATTGCGCAGAAAGAAGCCAGAACTCGTTCCGAATTGATAAGAGAAGCGTCCAGAATGTATATTGAACGCAAACAAAAATGGCAGAGCATTTTTGCCTATGGGCAAAGCGCCGCTTTAAAAAACAATGTTTCTCATGAAGACATTATGTCTGAAATCAAAAATTATAGGGCTGGCAAATGAGAGTGGTTTTTGATACAAATATCTTTATTTCTGCATTTTATTTTGGAGGCAATCCAAAAATTGTTCTTGATATGGTTACAGCAGGAATTGATGAATTGTTTATTTCAAAGGAAATCACTGATGAGATTTTGTCTGTAATGACTCGTCCAAAATTTAATACTGATATAAAATATGTTGAATATTTCATAAAATCCATTGAAGAAATATCTGAAAGCGTAATGACAAATGGGACAATAGCAGGCAGCAGGGACAGCGATGACAATAAGATATTGGAATGCGCGCTGTTTGCGAAAGCAGACTATATAATAACTGGGGACGACGATTTATTGAGTTTGAAGTCTTTTAAAAATGTGTCTATCGTATCTCCCAATGAATATATAGAAAAAATCTCAAAAAGAGGGCTTTAAATGCGGAAATGGAAGATGTTTTTTAAGAATAATTGGGTTTGGATTGCGCTTATAGGCGGCGGGATTTTGTTGGTGTTTTTTACCATTTTCGGGCTTAGCAAATTGGAGTCTTTTTATAGGAATATGACTTTGGCTACTATGCCTATGCAATTTCTTATGGTGGCTGCTAATGCTCTTATTTTTGTGTTCTTTTATATGTATTTCTTTATGAGGCGCGGCTTTGGACATCTTAAGAAAAGCAAGATAAAAAGCGAGGATATTAAAGTTCATTTTAGCGATGTGATAGGGCTTGAATCGGCTAAAAAAGAAGCTTTGGAAGTAGTCCAACTCATAAAGGATAGAAAACAAGTGCAGAAAATCGGAGGGAAAATTATCAAAGGCATTTTGCTTATGGGACCTCCGGGCTGCGGGAAAACCCTTCTTGCAAAGGCGATTGCCACAGAGTGCGGCATACCTTTTATATATATGGCAGGCAGCGAATTTGTAGAGGTTTTTGTGGGAGTGGGCGCAAGCAGGGTGAGAAATCTTTTTAAAAAAGCGCGCGAATATGCCTATGCCGAAGGCGCTTGTATTGTTTTTATAGATGAAATTGAAGTGATTGGCAGAGGAAGGACTTTTTCCTATATGGGCGGAGGCGAGGAAACCAATAGCACGCAAAATCAGCTTCTTGTTGAAATGGACGGGCTTGACAGCAGAAAAAGCAATATCATAGTGATTGCCGCCACCAATGCCAATGAAGAGGTTTTAGATAAAGCTCTTGTGCGTCCCGGCAGATTTGACAGAAAAATCAATATATATTTCCCAACTTTAAAAGAGAGAGAGAAACTTTTTGAGTTTTATCTTAAAAAAGTCAAATATGCGCCGTCCGTTAAAATAGACAGGCTTGCAAGAAAGGCTGTTTATAAGTCGCCGGCAGATATAGAAAACATAATACAAGAGGCTGCTCTAATAGCGGCAAGAAAGAAAAAAGAATTGATAGATATAGACGATTTGTCCGAAAGCATGGACAGAATAGATTTGGGTTTGGAAACTCATCTTGAAATGACGCCAAAAGAGTTGGAACAAACGGCATATCACGAGGCGGGGCATGCAGTGTGCATATATATGCTGCATCCTACAAATGATGTTTTTAAAATCACTGTAAAATCCCATAAAAATTCTCTTGGTCTTGTGGCATATCATCCCAAAGAAGAGCTTTTTAGCCACAATAGGGAGAAATTGCTTGCCGATATTGAAGTGTCTCTTTCCGGTTATATTGCGGAAAAAATTAAATACAATACCACCACAAACGGCGTGGCTGAGGATTTTAAAAACGCTATGCGCATAGCCAATTCTATGGCATGGCAATTGGGTATGGGCAAAAGCGGGTTAGTGGGCGATTTTTCTGTAATTCCAAAAGATGAAATATCTTCAAAATTGAAAGAGAAATTAAATAATGAAACCATAGAGATTATGAATCGCTGCCTTAAAAAAGTGGAAAAGTTTTTGGCAGGCAATTGGGATTGCGTCCATGCCGTCGCTCAAAAGTTGATAGTTCAAAAGGAATTGGATTTTGACGATTTGGAAGAAATAATACATGGTTTAGGCAAAAGAAAACCAGAAATCAAAGAAATTACGGAACACAATAAATATAAGCCTGTCAAAAAATAGGGCACAAAAAAGGAGTTGCAAATGCGCCGCTTTAAAAAAATGTTTTATGAAAAAATTTTGATTGTTATCTGCGTCTTGTTTTTCTGCGCGACGGTAAAAACCGTTTCAGCCGCAGATTTTAATGATTTTATAAACGCTGTAGCTATAAACAATTTTGATATTTCTTCTTCGTCTTATGATAATCCTTTGATTTGGACTTCGCTTTCTCATTTTGCCGTTTTTGCAAATAGCGGGACAATAAGGGGCGCTTCGGGGGAAGATTTATGGGTATTAAACGGCAGCAATACATATATCGGTTTTGACTTGTTTGATTCTTCTTTTGACCATAAGGAAATCCATTTTATAGGAAATATAGATTTTTCCGAATTTGACGCCGCAATTGACGGGCGGCTTTCAGAAATTACTTTTGACGGCGAAAAAATCAATTTTTCAAGCAATGCTACCGCCATTGTTATTGGATTTTCAACGCTCTCATTTAAAGGCGGGATGGTCAGCTTTGCAAATAGCACAAATTCCGCTATTGACGCCCGCTCATCGTCATTATCATTTAACAATCAAATGACAAAATTCATAAACAATTTTGGAGAAAGAGGGGGAGCGGTTTTTGTCAATGCTTCTACACTGTCTTTTAATGGTTCAACAGTGCATTTCGCAAAAAACAGTTCAAACGGCGAAGGGGGCGCGTTTTATATCTCTGATTCAATAGTGGATTTTAAAGGTTTGGACATAAACTTTACAAGCAATACGGCTTTTGGGATTGACAGCAGCGGAGGCGCGATTCATTTTTCTAATTCGCAATACGGCAAATTGACTTTATCAAATCCTATATTTGCCTATAATTCGGCTCAGCTTCAAGGCGGAGCATTGCTCATTCAAGGCGGCGGCAATATTAGCCGTCCTTCTGTTGCCGAGATAATAGCAGACAGCCGCGATATTGTTTTTATAGGAAATAAAGCCAATGGCAAGCCCAATGATATTCATTTTTACGGAAACGGCGAAGTGGATTTTATCGTTTCAAGCGGACGCAAAATAGAAATGGACGGCGGCATTACGGCAAGAACAGCCGACAATAAAATAAAAAAGTCAGGCGCAGGCAATTTATATCTTAAAGCAGGCTCTTCCATTTCTTTTAGCGGCGTGTTTGATATTGACGCAGGCGGCGTGTTTTTTGCCACAAAAGCTTTTATCAATACTCTAAATATCAATAGCGGCGCAATACTTGGTTTGAGCGCGGATTTTAGCGGCAATTTAAGCAGCGTTTTGTATTTGAGCAGCATCACAATAAATTCTGTAAGCAAATTGATAGTGGAAACAATAAATCCCTCTTCAATAGTGAACAGTTCCGCAGCTTTTATATATGTCAGAAATTCTGTTGCTCCTTCTCTTTTTGACGAGGTTGTAGATAATGACGGTTACTCCTATAGTTTTAATTGGCAGGCGGGAGCTGGTTCCTATGATTGGATAGGCTATTTGACTTATACCGCAACATTTACTTGGAATGATTTTGTCGGAAAATATCAACAAGCGGCTGTATATGACAAGATTTTGTCGCTCAGACAAAATTTGACGGCAAGCAATTTATATCAAAATCCATTTGCCGCTCCGACAGATAATGATTGGACAATTGACGGTAAGGGGCATAGTTTGGATGCAAACAATTATACGGGTTTAGGTTTTATTTTAAACAATTCATCAATGACTTTTAGAGATATAAGTTTTACAAGATTTGATTTGGCGGCGGACGGAGCTTTGATGAATATAAGCGGCGGGGCTTCAATTACAATAGAAGCGCGGGATTATGATGTTTTCTTTACGAACAATGCCGACGGCGCCGTTTATTTGACAGGGTCGGCAGAACTTAAATTAAAGACGGCTGACGCAAAAAAAATAGAGATGGACAGCGGGATAAAAGGCGCCGCAGGAACTTCTATAAAGAAAGTTGAAAACGGAGATTTGATTTTTGCACAAAATGCCATTATAAATTTTGACGGCGCTTTTAATATTGAAAACGGCAAAGTGTTTGTAAAGTCGGGCGGCAATGGGCGGACTGTTAAATTTGGGACATTGACTATTGCAAATTCAGCTTTATATTCAACGACAAATTCTTTTCAAGACAATACTCAAACCTCAGATACAAATATTGACGGGATTTTGTCCATAGACGCGTCTAATATTTGGGCTGATACAATAAGCGCAAACAATATATTTTTAAGTTCAACAAGCAGGCTGTATGTGAACAATCTGGGTTTGCAAAATAAACAGCCCATAGCGATAATGATTGCAAATATAGGCGGCGGCGGAAATTTCGGCGGCATTATAGGCAGCGATAATGGCAATTATCGTTTTGATTGGCGTTTTGAAAACAATGTTTATAGAGGATATTTAACGCTCAACACAACTCCTGAGAGTTTCAAGTCAATGACGGCAAACGCTCTATCTCTTGCGGCAAAACCGAGCAATGTTGACGATTTGTATAGCAGAGTGCAATTGAGAATAGATGAAACGGACAGCGTTTGGGCAGGTTTTTACGGCGCGGGAAAAAGCATAGACGATTTTAGTTCAAACGGTTTTGGCGTGATATTGGGCGCCGACTTCTATAATAGTCAAGATTATATGGGCGGGATTTTCTTAAAATACGGAATCAAAAATATAAAGGAAAATGACAATAAAGGCGATATAACAGAAACTGAAATCGGCTTATACGGCGGGGCTTTGGAAGTATATGATGAAAGATTTAATGTGAGAGGCAATCTCTCAATGAGCTTTCAAGGATATGTTTTGCAAGGAGAAAAGGATTTGGAATTTAACGGAAACAGCATCAGGGGCGGTTTTGAAATTGAATATATTGAGCCTTTATTTGATTTTGCCGATATAAAGCCTTTTATAGGGTTTCAAGGCGCTTATGCTTCAAATGATGCGATAAAAGACGACTTTATAAAAGTTGATGCGGACAATCTTTTCCGCGCAGAGACCAGATTGGGATTGAGTTTAAACGGCGAATTGGGCGAGGACAATAAGATAATTTGGTATGGCAGATTATACGGCATAGTTCCATTTGTCGGCAGACAAGCTGAATATAAAATCAAAGACGAAAACGGAGAAAGCGAGATAATAAGCGCAAAAGAGTCTGCATTACAGGGCGCAATCGCGCTTGGCGGCGAATATACGCTAAGTCCTACCATATCCATTTTTGCAAATGTCCGCGCAGATTTCGGCGGCGGTTTTGGATATTTCACAAGCGCAGGCGCAAAATTCAAATTTTATTAAGGAGATTATTAAATGACAATAAGAATGTTGACGGCGGGAGAATCGCACGGAAGAGCGATAATGGCAATTATTGAAGGCATACCGGCAGGGCTTGTCGTCAATGCTGAAGATATAGACGCCGAACTTGCAAGACGCCAAAAAGGGTATGGACGCGGCGCGAGAATGAAGATTGAAACAGATTTTGTCCGCATACTTTCGGGCGTGCGCCATGCAAGAGCTTTGGGCTCTCCTATTGTTATGTATGTTCATAATATGGATTGGAACAATTGCAAACCTTTGATGTCGCCGGTATCTGTGGATTTGGATGGGACTATACTTGAAAAACCGCGTCCCGGACATGCTGATTTGGCGGGTCTTATGAAATACGGAGTAAAGGATTTTAGAGATATTTTAGAAAGAGCCTCTGCCCGAGAAACAGCGGGAAGGGTCGCCGCAGGCGCAGTATGTAAAGAGCTTTTGAGCATTTTCGGTATTTTGGTGCAATCCTATATAGTGCAAATAGGCGGCGTTTGCGCGGACATAAAATCTATACCCAAAGACAAATTGTTTAGCAAGGCTGAAGAATCCCCAGTAAGATGTCCCGACAAAGTCGCTTCGGAAAAAATGATAAGCCTAATAAAGAAAGCCGGCGCAAAAGGAGACACTTTGGGCGGCAAATTCGTAGTAAAAATATCAAATGTTATGGCTGGTCTGGGCAGCCACACTCAATGGGATTTAAAGCTTGACGCAAGACTATCTCAAAGTTTGATGTCTATACAAGCTATTAAAGCTGTGGAAATCGGCGAAGGCGTCAATTTCGCCGCTCTTAACGGCTCTATATCCCATGATGAGATTTTCTATAATTCAAAAAAAGGCTTTTTTAGAAATACAAATAGGGCTGGCGGCATAGAAGGCGGTATGAGCAATGGGTCGCCTATAGAGATTACTTGTTCTATGAAAGCTATACCATCTCTTGCCAAACCCTTGCGCTCTGTAAACATCATCTCAAAAAAGGCTCAAAGAGCGCAAGCTGTTAGAAGCGATGTCTGCGCAGTTCCCGCCGCGGCAGTTGTAGCTGAGGCGGCTGCGGCTTTTGAAATAGCAAGAGCTTTAAAAGAAAAGTTCGGCGGCGACTGTATAGAAGATATGAAAAAGAGCGTCCAAGCCTATAAAGCGAGATTAAAAACGCTTTAAAACAGTTAAAAATCATTAAGGTTTTTGTGTTAAAACTAATTAAAAAATCAATGCGTTTTTAATTTTTTAATTGACTTGAAAGGCGCAAAAATATACAATCCCGCCCATTCAAAAGCATAACAATTTTTAGCTTGTTGCTTTGCTACAATCTCTTCAGTGAGAGAGAAACAATATAAGAAAAGGAATATCCTTTGTCAAAGAAAATTGCAATTTTATTCGCCATAGTCTTTTTAATATCAGCCTCAGCGAA
>JAISKX010000107.1 GCA_031260765.1 Endomicrobium sp.
GAGGATTGTTTAGCGATATAATGAATGTGAGATGGGCGTTAAGCGGCGGAGTGCAAGGATACAATACAAAGAGGCAGGTATATGTAAAATCTTCAGGAATGACATATCACCCGCAAAGCACATTCAATACATATAGCGTGAATGTTGATGTTGAGGCAGAGCTATTATTATTAGATACAGACAAAGCGATAAATGTGAGTCCGATAATAGGAATAGATGGAGTATATGTGATGAATAAAGAGATAGAAGAGACAGATGGAGGAGCGGCGGCATTGATAGTAAAGGCGGGAAACAATATGAGATTAAACGCCGTAGCGGGTTTGAGATTAAATGGAGAGATAGCCAAAACAAAATGGAGATTAGAAATTAAAGGCGGATTGATAGCGATAGGTGGATATGAAGATTTCACTTATGATATGGCATTTAAAGAGGGGAAAGATTTTGGGAGTATGAATATAAGGGGAGCGCAAGAGGATGAAACCTTTGCGATAGCGACTTTTGGTATAGAGAAAGAAATAAGCGAGAGAGTATCATTATATGGAGCGGCGTCAATAATGCTTGAGCCGGAGAGGAAAGACGATATAGTGTCGGGATATAGCGGAGGGGTGGGGATGAATTATCGTTTTGGAGCAAAGAATGAGAGTCAAGATTGGGAAAAGATATATGAGCAAAAGGAAAAAAAGAAGGAAGAAGCGATAGCTGAAGCGCAAGCCAAAGAAGAGGAAGCGAAAGCCGCGCAGGAAGCGAGAATAACTGAGGAAGAGGCAAAAGGAGATGCAAAAGAAGAGATGAGTTCAAGAACGCTTGCAGAGTTGCGTATAGCGGAAGAGAAAGCGAAGAAAGCGGCGCAAAAAGCGAGATTAAATGCAGACCATGCAGGAGCAGACGCAGAGGAAGCGAAATTGATATTAGAAGGAAAAACGCCGCAAGAAGCAAAAGCAATAGCGCAGACAGCGATGAAAGCGCAACAAGAAGAGAGAAAAGCAAAAGAAACGCAAAAGACATTTGATAAGATTGAGACGCAATCAAAACCCGCAACCCCAATTACAAAGCAAAAAGCAGAAAAAGCGGAAAAAATAGAAAAAGGAAAAACAGTAGAAAAACCCAAACAACCCAAAAAAGCCTCAACTCCCACAAAACCCGAGAAAGCAAAACCAAATGCAAAACAAGCAGAACCTAAAAATACAAATCCCGTTCCCAAACCTTCCAGCGATGATGAAATAAATACCTTAATCAAACAAATATCAGAATTAGGTGTTGAAATGTAGGGTCAGCCCCACGTTCTGCGTAAAATCATTGTTAGTTGTATTCTGCGCTTTTGGTTGTGTTGTCATTCTGCGCGAAGTCGCAGAATCTATTTTATGCAGTTGTTCAAGTCTTGGTTGTTAGCAGTAAAAACAAAGTTGAAAAAGGATTTAATCCTATGGATTCTGCGACTTCGCGCAGAATGACAATGCCCTATATCATCACATTTTCTGTATTTAGTTATGCAAGAGGTCTATCTCAACTCAGAAAAATCAATGAAATTTGAAAAAATATCTTTTATAAATTTCAGCAATGCAATTCGATTTTTCTTTAAATTCTCATCCTCAACCATCAC
The DNA here is from genome assembly GCA_031260765.1 of Endomicrobium sp. GTDB lineage: Bacteria > Elusimicrobiota > Endomicrobiia > Endomicrobiales > Endomicrobiaceae > Parendomicrobium. The sequence goes on from JAISKX010000107.1 coordinate 1,601, forward strand.
CATAATCTTTTCAAAGAAATTGTCTATATAAGGTTTTAATTCTAAAACCTTGTCAAACACTCCGCCGAATTTCGCATTTTCTATAAGCATTTTTATATCGCCGCTTATCTTTTTTGATTTTTCAAAAAGCGCTCTCTCCGCATCTTCTTTAAACAAATTGTCGTCTATAAAATCCGATATTGTATTGTTTTGCTTTGCGGCTTGGCTTATTATATTGTTGATTCTTTTAAAGCCTTCGGCTATTTGGCTAAAATCGCTTTTTGTTTTTGCCGCTTTTAAAGCGTCCAATTTTAATTTCAATAAACCTATTGAGCCGAATTTCGCAAGCTTTGCAGCGTTTAATACTGCAGACACATCGCTATTTTCATAGCCCTCCGCTTCAAGCATGCTTTCTATTCTCTGCCATAAAAATTGTTCAAGCCTAACTTTTGCACCTTTGCCGTCATTGCGGGCTTGACCCGCAATCTCCGCCAATGTAACTTTCTCAGGCAGTATCTCAAAAGATAAATTCAAAACTTCGCTAAAATCCTTATCGCCGAAATTTTCAATAAGCATTCTGATAAAACCTATCGCAGCCCGTCTTAGTCCGAATGGGTCGGCAGACCCCGACGGCTCTAATCCCACTGAGAAATTAGCCGCCAAAGAATCTATCTTATCCGATATGGATATTAAAATAGCGAGTTTATTCTTGGGTAGTTCTCCGCTTGCAGATAGAGGCATATAATGCTCGCTGATTGCGCCGGCGACTTCATCTTTTTCTCCTGCTTTTTGAGCATAGATTTTGCCTATTATGCCCTGCAATTGCGGATATTCAAAAACCATTTCGCTTACCAAATCGGCTTTTGAGAGTTGAACGGCTTTTTTTAAATCTATGGCGTCCGCGCCGAAATCAAATTGTTTGTTTATAAAGGAAGCAAGCTGTTCAATTCTCTCAACTTTTTCATAAATAGTGCCGATTTCTTTATTGAATATTATTCCTTTTAATTTCTCGGCATTGTTTTCCAGCCCGTTCTCCAAATCATTTTGAAAGAAAAATTTAGCGTCGGCAAGTCTTGCGGCGACTACTTTCTCATAACCTGTTCTGACTATATCAAGATATTGAGAAATCCCGTTTTTTACATCTATAAAATAATTGGTGAACTCTCCTTTTTTATCTTTGACGGCAAAACATTTCTGGCTCTTTTTCATACATTCAGTCAAAACTTCCGGGGGCAATTGCAGATATTGTTTGTCAAATTCGCACAATACGGCTGTGGGATATTCAACTAAATAATTTACTTCTTGCATAAGTTCTTCATCGGGAATTATCGCGCCGATATTTTTTACAGCCGCCTCTATAGACTTTCTCAAAGCGGTTTTTCTCTCGTCTTGCTTTACAAGAACTGAACGATTTTTGAGTTTTACTATATATTCTTGCGGCTTCTTTATGACGATTTTTTTATTGTCTGTTGTGTGCAGTCCGAAAGTATAATTGGAAGAAGACACATCGGCTATTTTAAACTTGATTATGTTTTTGCCGTATAAAGCAATTATGCCTCGTATAGGTCTTGCAAATCTAAAAGCCGACTGTTCCCAAATCATAGTTTTTGGGAAATTTATGCTTTTTATAAGTTGAGGCAGAAGTTCAATCAAAAGTTTCTTTGTTGCAAGTCCTTTTACTGTCTTAACAAAACACAATCTATCGTCTTTTTCGCCTTTTTTGACGGACAAGTTTTCCGGTTTCACGCCGTTTTTTGCCGCAAAGCCGTTCGCGGCTTGAGTCCAATTGCCGTTTTCATCTTTTGCCGCTTTAAGAGACGGTCCCAATAATTCTATAGTTTTGTCTTTGCTTTTTTGGGCTATATCGTCTATGAGCAAAACCAAACGGCGCGGAGTAGCATAGGTATTTACTGCGCCGAAATCCAAACCCAAATCTGTAAAATTCTTCACAGCAAAATTTCTCATCTGCTCCAAAGCGGGTTCAATATATGAGGCGGGTATTTCTTCAACATATATTTCCAACAATAAATCCTTTGTTTTTGTTTCCTCTCCCTTGAGGGGAGAGGGTAGGGTGAGGGTGGTTTTATTTTTCATTTGCTTCCTCCTGTTTTGCCAAATAAGTTTCTGCAGTATTTTTTGCTATTGTCCTAACTCTCAAAATATAACCCATTCTTTCAGATACTGAAATCGCCCCGCGCGCGTCCAAAAGATTAAACAAGTGCGAGCATTTCATCACAGCGTCATAAGCGGGTCTGGGGAGATTGCCGGCATTCAATCTTTTAGCCTCTTTTTCCCAATCGTCAAAATGCCGTTTGAGCATTTCAATATCGGCTTTTTCAAAATTATGTACAGACCATTCTTTTTCATCTTCAAGGTGTATATCGCCGTAAGTTATATCGTCAATCCATTGCAAATCAAAAATGCTGTTCTTTTTCTGCACAAACATAGCAAGCCTTTCTATGCCATAAGTGATTTCCACAGGTATAGGATTGAGATTTATCCCGCCGACTTGCTGAAAATATGTAAATTGAGTCGCTTCCATACCATCAACCCAAACCTCCCAACCCAGCCCCCAAGCGCCCAAAGTAGGAGATTCCCAATCGTCTTCTACAAAGCGTATATCGTGTTTTTTGGGGTCTATGCCTATGGCTTTAAGGCTGTCAAGATAGATTTTTTGTATATTTTTCGGCGCAGGTTTCATAATAGCCTGTATTTGATAATAATGCTGCAATCTATTGGGATTTTCCCCATACCTGCCGTCCGTAGGGCGTCTTGAAGGCTCAACATAGATAACATTGCAAGGCTTAGAGCCAAGCGTCCATAAGAAAGTGGCAGGATTAAAAGTCCCCGCCCCTTTTTCCAAATCATAAGGCTGCCAAAGCATACACCCTTGATGAGTCCAAAACTTGTGCAAAGTCATAATTGCGTCTTGAAAGTTCATTTTTCCTCCTAAAATTTCTTAAATTTGAGCTGATACAAAGCAAAACGGCGCGGATTATAGCAAAAAAGAAAAACATTCATTACGGGCAGTTTTGGTCGTCATTGCGGACTTGACCCGCAATCTCACCCCAATATGCAGACCAAACAAACAGCGGAGATTGCGGGTCAAGCCCGCAATGA
>JAISKX010000125.1 GCA_031260765.1 Endomicrobium sp.
ATAGTCATTTTCTTTAGATTTATAATATCAATGTTTTGATTCTTGATTAACTTTATTAAAAATGTAGGAGTGCCTGTTTCATACCAATAAGACAAGAAAAGCCCTTCGTTATTAAAATGATTTAACAATCCAAAAGGATTATATACCGTAATGGGATTTGAGGAGAATCTATATCCATTATAAAAGCGTCTTAATTTCTCAAGATAGTCTTCCTTTTTTATAGAAGCGTTTTTTGTTATTTCATTTATATTATCTTGAAAATTCTTTTCTAACTCTTCCTGCGTAATACCGCATAAATCGCCGTATTTAGGCGAAAGAGATATATCAGTTAAATTATTCAAATCAGAAAATATGCTCACTTTTGAAAATTTTGTGACGCCCGTTAAAAACACAAATTTTAAATGCTCATCAGAAGATTTTAAAACTGCATAAAAGCCTTTTAATGCATCCCTCAGTTGTATATTTAATTTTGGATTATCTATTGTGCTTAAAAGCGGCTTATCATATTCATCAATAATCACTACAACTCTCTCATTATAGCGATTATGTAAATTCTCAATAAGACGAGAAAGGCAATTGCTATTAGTCTCGCCCACAAATGGAACATCATATCGGACAGCGCAAGATTCAATTGCGCTTTTAATTGTCACAGAAAGCTCCTCAATACCTCTTGAATAATTTCCCGGATTTAAATCAATGCGGACAACAGGGTATCGTTTCCATTGCCAATCGGAAGAATCTATCGCAAGACCTTTAAAGAGTTCTCTTTTGTTTTCAAATATCGCGCCAAGCGTGGAGCATAAAAGCGATTTTCCAAAACGGCGCGGACGAGATAGAAATACCGGTCCAGCCGCTTTTGTTATAAGGTCATAAATCCTTTCGGTTTTATCAACATATAAAAAGCCTTCTTCACGCAGCTTTACAAAATCTTGTATTCCTATTGGAAATTTCATTTTTCCTCCTTTTAAGAAATCCTATAAACATTATAATGCCTGTTTTTTAACAATAATTTTGGCGGATTAAACCCAATATCTTGAATTATTTTCATTACAGACAGATAAAAAGGTTCGTCCATGGGAGATTTTTGCACATATACAATTGTTTCATGAGAGCGATCTAAATCAGATAACAAAATTAAAAGTTGTTTCTCAATATCTTCTTTGTTGAAGGCGAAGAGAATAAAACTTTTTTCATGATTTGCTAAATTATCAACAATATCTATTAGAGTAAAAGAAGTTATACCGACAACAATAGCGTGTGTATCTTTATAAATCTCAAGAAAAGCATTGTAATCAAATGTAAAGTGTGGAGAGAAGAAAGTTAATCTATTATGCTTATTCACAAATCCGAACAAAACCATAATTATCACTATCGCCGAAACAAATGATTTTTTATTTATTACACACCCCTTAAACAATCTATTACAAATTGAATTGAATATAACAATAAATGCAATTATAAGTATCGGATATATTGGAAAGCCGTATCTCGGCTCATAATATAGTAATACACTTTTATAAACAATGGCTATATACAAAATACTTGTTAAAACAATGATAATTTTTAGCCTATATTGATTTATGTATATTGGGATATGGGGCTTAATATTGATATTGATTGCAAAATGAATCGTTCCATTATCAACAGAAATATTTTTTCTCAATTTCTTTACAAGAAATATTATTAAAATTACCAATATCAAAAGAAACACAAAAGATAACTCATGGTCAAATAGACTACGCTCCATTGAACGATAAACAACAGAATATCTATCAAGTAAGTCTTTCATATTTAGCGCATTGCTTCTAACAGCCTGTCCCATAAAACTGCCAAACATATCTCTAATAGAATATTTCCATATCAATAGACTTAATCCCAATCCGCTGCAAACTGCAATGCAGCCTTTTTTTATCGTTTCATATCTTTTTATCACAATCAAATATGGAAAAATTATAATAGATATGCAAGCCACCCACACAATAAAGAAATATTGCGTCAAAAAACCAAAACATATTGTTAATGCTAATAAAATATAAAATTTTATATTAAGGTTTTTATTATCTGCAATGCGGCATATCAGATAAAACAAAAGAATGCAAAAAAAACATTCCAGAGCATAGAATCTTACATAATAAAACAAACTAACCGCTCCTGCGCTAAAACCCCATAACAAATTCGGCAACAGCGCCAAATTATTTTTAAAAATAGATTTTGATGATAAATATAGAATAATACTCGCAAATATAAATATAAAAATATTGAGAAATATTCCTACCCAATTATTAAATGTTCCTCCGAAGATTGACCATGTAGCGTTCAATAAAAAATGATACAAAGGGGGGCGATCCCTACCACTATATGGATTGGCATTTGCCATATCTTTATAAACTTTTCCAAATTTAAAACGATTATTATCTGAAATACTATAGATATCTTTAAAATATTGAGAATCTTGCCATTTATTTGTTGATAATTCCCAATAACTATTCAAATTTGCATTAGCAAATAAAATTTCCCAAGTTTCATCTACAAAAAGAGTTTTCCTTTGCTCGGCATAATATAAAATTTGCCCTATCTGTAAAATAATAATAACCGCCAAAAGCAAAAGCGGGGGGACTTTTAGATAATCCCATAATTTATGATAGAAAAAGAAATATAAGAGAAATCCAAAAACTACAAAAAGCCCTAAGAAAATATAGAGCGCATTTGAAGGGGCTAATGCATGGCGGCTGAAGACTATACTATCTATGTTAATAACGATGTCAGAATTCTTCTTAAAATCTATGCGGATATCAGACCAAGTATCATTTGAATTAAACTTTAATCTATTTGCCCCCTGCTTTAATGTAAT
>JAISKX010000160.1 GCA_031260765.1 Endomicrobium sp.
AATGAGGCGGTAAAAAGTTGTTGCGGGCTGAAAATCAAAATCAGTAATGCGGACAAAGCCAAAGAATTATAAATTAGCGGCTCTCTATCCAAAGCCAAAGATAGCAAAACTACAGAAAACATAATCCCCGCCCGCAATACGGGCGGATTTGCTCCTGTGACTAAGACATATAAAAAAATTGCAGGTATAGTTAAAAGAAAAACTTTCCTTAAAGGCAGTCCCAGCGCTTTAAAAATTATTAAAAACAATCCCCCCACAAAACCCACATTTAAACCGCTTACAACTAAGATGTGCATAAGCCCAACGTCAACAAAAGCTTCTCTTATATCTTTTTGTATGCTGGACTTGTCGCCGATAATTAAAGGTTTTAAAATCGCGCCATAGACGGGCTTAAAATATTGGTCTATGGTTTTGACTATATCGTTTCTGATAAATAGGGCGGCTTTCATTATTGCGTTTGGAGAGGATTTTATAAATTCAAAAGAATCCGCTCTAAAAATTGTATAGATGTTTTCTCTTGATAGATATTTTTGATAATCAAAAAGCAAGGGAAAGGGAGCGGTATTCGGCAGATTGACATAACCTTCAAGAGCAATTTCATCGCCATAAGATATGCTATATCCTTGCGGAGCTAAGACGAGAGTTTTTTCATTTACTTTAATCCCATTGATTTGGGAAGCTTTCAAAACAAATCTTTTATTATTGTTGACTATTTCTATATCGGAAATTACTTTCCCTTCAATTAAAACGGGCTTATTATATTTGGCGAAATGAAAAAGCAGGCTTTGCCTGTGGGGAGCAAAGAAATTGAGGCAATCTAAAATGATTAAAAGCGCGGCATAAAAAATAAAGATGATGATTATAGGACGAGATTTCATTTATAATCGCTCCTCTTAAAAGATAGTATAAATGCCCGTGCTATTGTATAAAATTAAAAAACGGCAACGACAAACGGCTGCTCGCAAGTTTCGCAAGGGTTAAACCGCAAAGAGCGCAAAACGACAAGACTTTGCATTTATATGCCTTTGTCTTTGCCGTTTTGCGCTCTTTGCGAGAATCCATTTTCCGTTGTCGTTAAAATCTGTGCTTTTGTCTGCCCCCCTTGCGGGGGAAGTCCTGAAAGGGAAGGGGGGTGGGCGAAGCCGCCTTTGTTGTTTGTTGTTTCCGTTTGTCGTTTGCCTTTGCCTTTTTTGTTTTGCGCTTTGCGATTTACGCTTCGCGATTGCGCTCTGCTACACCCCCCTTTCCCGCTTCGCGGGACTTCCCCCGCAAGGGGGGCAGACAACGACTTTGTTTGCGCGGCAAACCGTCTATAAGACTCTGGATGATTTGTCCTTGCCATTTTGCGCTCCTTGCGAGAAAGCCGTTTGTCTTTGTCGTTAAAATTTGTAGTTTGCCCCAACTCCGCCTATCCAGCCGAAGCCTATGCCAAAGTCTGCGCCTGCATTGGCGAAGATTGAGATTGTTGGACTTATTTGATACTCGCCGCCAAGTGAGATTGCGCCTTGTATTGAGCCTTCTTTTGCTCCAATTACTTCGCTTTCATTTCCACTATTGTATTTGACTTTGTATTTTGGCTCGTCGCCGCTTACTAAGAATATGCCGTATAGCCGTCCGAACCAATTGAAGTTTTGCATTGCGCCTAATTTGCCGCTTATGCCTACTCCTAATTTTGTTTCTGCTCTCAATAAGCTATCGGATTTTATTGTTGCTTGGCTGCCTTTGACATCGTCATTCATCGCTAATCCGCCTTGAAAACCTATAAAGGGTCTGATTTTTGTTGTCGGAGTTAGCGGAGCAACATATTCAACTTCAAACCCGCCTTTTACTGACTTTCCGTCAAAATCAATGTCTTCGTCTTTCATACTGTAACTTTGTATGCCCATTGAGAGATTGGCTTTTACATTGATTGGACTATTTTTGATTTCAAACAAGCCGCCATATAAGCCGAATTCTATTTCGCCCATTGTGCCTTTGTTCTCTTTCTCTTTTATATCATTTGAGCCATAGCGGACAAATAAACCACCCATCAAATTTTGGTTTTTATATAAATCCACTCCGAACGCTCCGCCAAAACTGTTGACGCTAAAATCATCTATGCTTTTGCCGCTGCCGTATAAACCCACCCAAGCATTGCCTTGCTGTTGCGCGCCGACATCAAGTCTATTATAGATATCGTCAAGTCCGTGCGATTTGGCGGCTAATGATAAGGCATTGGCAAAGAATTTGTCTGAATTCATAGCTGTGATAGGGAGCGTTGGGTTTGTTAATAATCTCAAAATCAAAGAATTACCGCTGTTTCCATCTATTGCATAATTAGCAGTATTATACCCAGAGAAATTTGTTGAACCAATTATTACTACTCCCGATTGCATTATCACTACCGCTCCTGTGGACACAAAAGGGGCAAAAGCAGTTATATTCAATTTACTGCCCGAACTGATTGTGATTGCCCCTGTTGAAATAATCATATCTGCGGCATTAGTCACAGTAGCACTTGCAACTAAAGCGCTCAAATCCAAACCAAGATTAAAAATCCCGCTGATTGTCGCACTGCCTACATACAATAGATGTTGGCTAAATACGCTGTCCACAAGAGAGAGTTTTGCACCTGCTCCAATTGTCAAAGTGCTGATTGTGATTGTTGGGATAGGCATTTTAACTTCGCCTGCTTGTATATTGAAATCGCCTTTATAATCCAATTTTGCATTGCTCCCAAAAACTAAATCGCCACTGCCTATTTTGTTGATAGTTCCGCCGCCGCCTTTTATTCCGCTGCTCATTGTGATTGTTTTTGCATCAGCATTTAAGATGAGGATTGCGTCTGTTATAGAAATATCGCTTTCAGCATTGCCTTCAAAAAGAACATCCC
>JAISKX010000097.1 GCA_031260765.1 Endomicrobium sp.
AAAGATACATAAAAAACGGTTGAGCTTTCTTGTTGGCGGCGGATGCTTTTGCGGCGGCAAAATCAAGCATTTCAAAATCATAGCCTGTCGGGATATCATTTTCGTATTTTCTTTTAAGAGGGATATCTTCAAGACCATAACTCTCTTTGAATTTCAACATATTTTTCGCCAAATCCGCCATCTGCATAGATTCTCTATTGTCGGATTGAGCAAACATTGTGAAATATCCCCTCTTATTAAACTCATCGGCAATCGCAGTTTTTTTAGTTGTAGCGTCTATAGAATTGGCGCTATAAATCATACCCGGCATCAACGCTATGCCCGTAAGAGAAGCGGATATTCCAAATAAACTTCCAAGCCCGTTTGCATAAGCATTTGAGAAAACAATTGAATTTTTTACTATGGCGTCAAAATTAGGGGTAACCTCAAAATTTGCCATACCTACCCTATCATTGAGAGAGTCTATATAATACGGAGTCCAACTTTCCATTAAAATTATTATGACATTATAATTGGGAGATTTTTTAGCGCCTTTGATTTGCCTCATCAATGGATAGTTTTCATCAACTATTATCTCAGCGCCGGACAAAATCAATTTTTGGACATTTTGGACGGCTTTATCAAAAGGATATTGATTTATTTCATTTTGCCTGTCAACGCCCATCAAAAATTGATATTGAGTAAAAACGCCGTTGAGCGTCAATTGGGCGCTTTCAAAACTGTCAGTCATAGAAAAAACTTGATTTGGATTTATCGGTCTGTCGCCAAAACTTGCTCTGACGGATAAAAACAAAGCAAAACCAACGCACAAAAAAATCCCCAAACTTTTCAACAAGCTGAGTTTGGGATTTGCAGAAGTTAAAAAGCGTTTATTTATAAATTTAAACTGCGCTCTAATCAATAAAAAACTCGCGCCAAATAAGACAAGCAAAATATGCCAATAATTCTCAAAAGCATATCTGACTATCAATCCTTTTTCCATATAAGCCATAACAATCTCTTCGCTCATGTGCCTTTTGACTTCCGGAAAGTAAAAGAAATCTCCGCATAAAAGCAATAGGATTATAAGAGTGGAGACAGACATCAATACTGTAAAAATTTTAATTAAAAGTTTTTGTTTTGCCGCAATAGGCAAAAACATCGCCGCTATAAAATATCCAACAAAAACAGCAATCACATTTATATCAAAGCGGAGCCCGAACACAAAAGCTTTTAATTTCTCTACAAAAGAAAGAGAAACAAAAGCGTCGGGATAAACCGCGCAAAACAATAAACGAAAAAACGCAAATACAAACAACAAAAAACAAATATAAAACAGCGATATTGTGATTTTGAGTTTTATGTCGTTTGAGTATTGAGCTTTAAAAAAATTCATCTTACCGCCTATTTTCTTCCTATTTTTATCAAATAATCCGCAATGGCGGTTTGGGAGAGGAAGCGTTTTATCATCTTTTTATATATTTCTTTTTCCGGAGCGATTTGGGCGAGTTTGTTTTTGTCCAAAACATAATATTTAGCTGTTTTGTTGTGAAAAGTATAGTTTACCAAAAAGTTCTTATATACTATTGCATCATTGCTATCTGAATAAACTATGTTTTCTTGCGCTTTTTTTGAAAACAGATTTATACCCATAGCGGAATAAACAATATCGGATAAAGAAAGATGATAAAGCGTAGGCATAATATCTAAATGAGAACCCCATACGGAAACATCAATATTGCGCGGCTTTATGGATTTGGGGATATATAAATAAAAAGGAACTGCGGCGGCGCCTATGATTTCATTATTATCATAAGAATAAGCGTTTTTAAAATTATGGTCGCCTGTCACAGCTATTATGGTATTGTCGGCGTATTTTGAATTTTTGATTTTTGTGATAAAGCGTCCCAATTGCTCATTAGAATATTGATATACGGCAAAACGCTTTTTGGCTAAATCTTCTCCTGTGATTTTTTGAGAGAGTTTAGACGGCGGATTTAAAGGTTTTGATTTATAATCATCAGGCAGAGCATAAGGAGGATGATTTGTAGTTGTAATTGCAAAGATAAATTTTTTATCATTGTTTGACTCTAAAGTTCTATAGACAAAATCAAAAAGATGTTCGTCAAACACTCCCCATTCCGCTCCTTTATAATTTTTGTCCATTGCCTCTTGACCGAGAACTTTGTCAAAACCCAATTTATACATAAAAGCGCCTATCTCACGCCAAGAAGTATTGCCGCCATAGACGGCGATTGTTTCATATCCTTTCGTTTTGTAGGGGATAGCGGCTGAATAAGGAAAATCTTGATGACCGTATTTAGTTTGAGAGATAAGAATAGAACTTGGTCTTTTTGCTAAATTTGTTATTGCGCCTTCTATGCTGCCGAGCGTGGCATAATATGCGGGTAAAAAATTGTAAAAAACTATGTCTTCGTCAAAATGTTTTTTTAATTCTCCGAGAACATCAAAATCAGGACTATTGTATTTGAGCAAATCTGAACCGAAACTCTCCATCACAATAAAAATCACATTAGGCTTAATTGATTCAATGTTTTTATTTGGCGGTATTACTGATGACAAAACTTCCTGAGGATTTTCCAATGGTATTTGAGATATGTCAATGTCTAAAAAATCGGCGAAAGCCTGCCTGATATTATCTTTATAGCCCGTCAAGCTTTGATAATCCGCTTCTGTTTTTTCAGCTTTTCTTTGAACAAGAGCATTGTTGAGAGTGAATACGGCATTATTAGCAGTCTGATTTAAAAAAGCATTTTGAGACACGGAAACATTTACGCCTATGGCATACATTCCAAAACTTCCTCTGGCTACGGCAAAATTTAAAAACAGCAAGACGAGAGACAATCCTATTCTAACAAAGACATTGGAATCCTTTATCTGCATACTGTCGTCAATTTTTAAAATCAATTTTGAGGCAAAATAGACGAAAGCAAATAAAGCGGCAAAACCCGCCCCTATCAAAAACAAATTGTAATTTTTAGCCATAGTAGATATCAAAGCCCAAGTGTCGTCGTCAATAATGCCGAAAACCAAAATATTTAAACGGCTTTGAAAATAAGAATAAAATCCGAAATCAATGCATAAAAGAATAAAAACCGCGCCGACAAGAACTGTATAGTATATGCGCAAAAAGAAAAAATGTTTTTCATTAAAGCGCGTCCGTCCGAAAATATAGAAAACAACAAAAGTCAAAATGGCGGGCATATTCAAAATAGCCAAGACAGCCGCATCCAATCTTGCTCCCATAAAAAAAGCGCCGAAAATATCCGCGCCAAGCCCGCTAAAATCCATCCCCTGCCCGTAAAACAAAAAGAAAACAATACGGAAAACAGACATCGCCGCCAAAAAAACAATATTGACAAAAACTATTTTGCTGAAAACTTTTAAAAAATATCTCATAAAATTACCCATCTGCCGCCTTTATCGGGTCCTTCTCTTTTGATTGTTTTGTTTTTTTGTAATCCTTTCAGCAAATATTTAATTTTGCTTTCAGAAATATTACCTATCTGTTTGGATATATCTAAACGCGAAATATTTGGATTATTTTTTATTATGCCTAAAATAAGTTTTTCTATTTTATTTTTATTTATTTCTGGTAGTTTTCTGGTAGGTTTCTGGTAGTTTTTTATCTGTTTTCTGGCTGTTTTCTGGCTGTTTTCTGGCTGTTTTCTGGCTGTTTTCTGGCTGTTCCATTACCTTATTGGCTTTATCGCCAAGCATAAAAGTGATTTTTGCCATATCAATCGTTGACTCAAACAAAACTTCTCTCTTAGTTTCTTTTTTCCAAGCAAGCATTTTATCAAAACCATATCCTGCATTTTCGCAAAGTTTTGCGCAACGGAATAATTTAGCCAATACGGGATTTCTCGGTATAGAAACATCTTCTTTCATTAACTCAGAAAGCGGACGGGGAAAAGCGCCTGGATTTTCAAATTCTATGCGGTTATTAAACACTCTAATGCGGGGTTTCATCGGACTAAAATAGTCGCAATGAATAAGCATATTTATTAAAGCCTCTCTTAAAGCGCCTATTTGCTTATCATCTTCATAGCCGCCTCCCATCTCCCCTATATAAAGCGGATTGTCGGCATAATTGCGCAATTTCTGAAATAGAACAAAATAATATTCCCAAAGGTTTTCTTGCTCTTGAATACGAAAAGTATAGCGAGGCTGAGCGTCTGCATAATATAATCCGGGAATTTCTAAATAGTCTATTCTAAAATCAGGAAAATGCTTTTGTATGATGTCATTATCTCCCAAAAAGAGCAAAGCGCCATAAGTTAATTCGCCATTTTGGACAAGTTGTAATTTTTGATTAAATTCCGTATCTGGAAGTTTATTGTATTGCAAATCTGGAACCATTCTTTTTAAATAATCTCTAAAATTTTTGTATGAATCTTCATTAAATGATTTTATAGATGTGCCTTTAACGGGTTTATTTGACATAGTTCCAAAAGCTTGATTGCGATACAATGTATTTATTTCATATTCAGACGCTCTTTGGTCTCCGCTTGCAGTCCTAATAAAAGTGTTTTGCAAAGCATTGAAATAAATAGGTTTATTTTCACAGACAGGAATAAAAAATCCTAAAATTGTCTTGCCGTCAATATTGTATTTTATACATTCTGGATTGATGATAGCATTGAATTTACTGTGAGAACGCAAAGTAGTGACAAAATCAGATTCAATCTTCTCAGGCTCTTCAACTCCGACAATTTCAAAGTTTTTATTTCTTTGGGCGATACCGAAAATAAGCCACCCGCCCGCGGTATTAGCAAAAGCGCTGACTGTCTCCCAAGCGCTTTTAGGGATTTCTTTGCGGGCTTCCTTGACTTCAAAATCGTCCCATTCAATATCTGTTAATCT
>JAISKX010000105.1 GCA_031260765.1 Endomicrobium sp.
AGATTAAATTTATTATTCATTTGCTTGATTATACCTATTTCTATTTTTCCCGACAATTAAGCAAGAAAAAAATAAAAAGCATGCGCTAATCGGAATCAAAAACAACAAAAAACTGCGAGGCATTAATTGCTCCGCAGTTTTTTTATCGCTCATTAAAACAAATCGCTGTGAGAGCCTGTCTGAGCAAACACTATATTTTTGTTTTTAATGCAGTAGATTAAGAGCCAATCAGGCTTTATATGGCATTCGCGAAATTCTGCGTAATTTCCAGATAAATTATGGTCTTTGTTTTTAGGCGGTAAAGATTCTTCATTTATAAGTTTTGTAAGAATATCTGTAAGCAGAGAAATATCCAAGCCTCTCTTTTTGGCTACTGCAAAATCTTTTTTGAATTTATTTGAGTAATGTGGAATAAGCATTTTAATTCTCTAATGAGGCAAACATTTCTTCTGCGGATTGAAAAGAATGAATCTCTTGGGATGGGGCGCCGTTTAAAAAGTTTTTAATTTCATCTAAACCTTTTGCCGTTTTCTGATTTGGGATATGCGGTTTGTTTTCCCATTCTTTTTCAATTTGTTCAGGCGTCTTTTTGATAGAAAGTTCAAAAGGAATGCCTCCGTATAATACCGATTTGTTTAAAAATAAATTGACAGCGGCAGACATTGAAAGCCCAAGTTTATTAAAAATATTTTCAGCATCTCGTTTTACGCCTCGTTCTACCCTAATGCTAAGATTTTCAGTTTTAATCATTTTTTCCTCCGTTTTTACTATTATTATTTCAACATAAAAAGCATATAAAAATCCGCCTAAAAATGCAATACAATGTCAATACAAATTTAATTAATTTCTTATTTTTGCAATGGTTTCGTCTATGGTTTGGGCGGGGAGGACTTCTATTTTGCCTTTGTATGAGAGATTGCGGGTATTGCCTTTGGGGATTATGGCTTTTTTAAAGCCGAGTTTTTCGGCTTCTGAAAGTCTTTCTGATGGGAAAACTACGCTGCGCACTTCTCCTGATAAACCCAATTCGCCAAAAACTACTATATCGTTTGGGATTATGGATTCATTGTTTGCGCTCACTATAGCGCAGGCTACGGCTAAGTCTGCCGAGGTTTCTTTGATTCTCACTCCGCCTGCTATATTTACGAAAATATCTTGCATTTCAAGAGGAAGATTTAAGCGCTTTTCTAAAACTGCAATTAAGATATTTAGGCGGTTCATATCATAGCCATTGACTGAGCGACGCGGGAAGCCGAAATTTGTTCTTGTCGCAAGAGCCTGAACTTCAAGAAGTATGGGGCGCGTGCCTTCCATTGAGACTGTGACTATATTTCCCGCAGAGGCAATGGCGCGTTCGCCGAGAAAAATCAAAGATGGGTTTTTAACCTCATTAAGACCGCTCGCGCTCATCTCAAAAACGCCTATCTCATTTGTCGGACCGAAACGGTTTTTGTGAACTCTTAAAATTCTATACATCTGCTGTTTTTCATTTTCAAAATATAGAACTGTGTCAACTATATGCTCTAAAACGCGGGGACCCGCCAAATCTCCGTCTTTTGTCACATGCCCCAGAAGAAAAACAGATATATTTTTTGATTTTGCAATCCTTAAAATCTCAGCCGCAGTCTCGCGGATTTGCCCGACTGAACCTGCCGCTCCTGAAATCTCCGGATGATATGTAGTTTGAATAGAGTCTATTATCAAAAATTTCGGACTTGTTTTATCTATTGAATTTATTATGTTTTGCAAATTGGTTTCTGAAGCCAAAAAGATATTATTTGTTTTGACATTTAATCTTTGGGCGCGCGATTTAACTTGAGCAAGGGATTCTTCACCTGAAATATAGAGGACTTTACCAAATTGAGATAATTTATCTGAAATATGCAGCATCAAAGTTGATTTGCCTATGCCGGGCGCGCCGCCAAGAAGGATTAAAGAACCCGGAACTACTCCGCCGCCTATAATATTGTCAAATTCTTGTATTCCTGTGGCAAATCTCTGATTTTCAGACAAATTTATATCGTCTAATTTCATAACTTCAGAAGAGAAATTGGTCAATTGACCGACGGCGGAAGATGATTTTGCCGATGAAAATTTTTCTTCAACAAAAGAATTCCAAACGCCGCAGGAAGGGCATTTGCCCAGCCATTGCGCGCTTTCATAACCGCATTGATTGCAAAGGAAAGTTGCTTTTTGTTTTTTCAGTTTATTTAGAAGCGGCAGCCGCAACGCCGGCTATGCCGAATAGAGAGGCTAAATCTTTATCTTTTATTTCTATCTTTATATATGGAGCAAATCCTGCTTTATACATTGCATCTTCAACCATTATTCCCGCATAAAGCCATTTTAAAATACCCACTCTTAAATCCGCATCTATTCTTGCGCCCTTGCCTTCTCTCCCGAAATCATAAGCCCTTAATTGCGCTTGTAAAGTTCTGCGGTCTGCATATATAGGCTCAAGGAAAGAATATCCTACGCCAATGCCGCCTGTTGTGCGCATAAGACCGGCATAGACTTCAAATTTGTTAAATCTAAATCCAAGGAGAGCGTCTATTTTATTCATATCATCTTTTTCTTCTTCAGTTTTTGCCGCTTTTGTATCGCCCATATTTGCTATGCCGACATAATAGAATTTCTTATCGTTGGGCATTATTCTTATGCCGAGGTCATTTTTATATTTTTGAGATTCTGTATTGTAATAGCCCATATATTCCCATTGCATTTGCAATTTTCCCGCATTGCCTATAACTTCTTGAATGCCTTGCATGGTTTCTTTTGCGCTGGCTATAGTCTGTCTTAAATCTTCGCCTACTGCATCGTCAGCCAATAAAGCTCCTGCAAATCCTTCGCCGTTAAAAATATTGATTATGATTTCGTCTAATTTATCAGAAACATCTTTCATATTTGCTATAGCCACTCTTATATCGTCTTTATTATCTCTTGTTATGCTTGCCATATCGGCAGAAACGCTATAGAAATTGTCCACTATCGCTTTAATCTCTTGAGTTTGAGAAGCGATGGCTTGAGTAATGCTCTTTATATTGTCAACCGAAGCAGAAAGTCCGTCAAAAATATCCGTCATTTTGTCTGCATCAAGAGATTTGGCGAGTTTATCAAGAATATCGTTTAAAGAAGTTGCAGCCGCCGCTTCAATAGTATCACCGCTTTTTATCAGAGGAAAACTATCGTCGCCCGGATATACTTCTATATATTTTGCGCCTATCATACCGGTTGACGCTATCTGGGCTTTAGCATTTTTGTAAAGTTTAATATCTCTATCAATTGCTAAAGTGAGGCGGGCTTTTTTACCTTGAAGCTGAGCCCCGTTTAAAAACCCTACATTTACGCCTGCAATTCTCACTCTCGCTTTTTGCGTCACGCCGGTAACATCGTCAAAGACGGCATAGACTTTGATTTGGCGCGATATAGAAATATCCCCTAC
>JAISKX010000147.1 GCA_031260765.1 Endomicrobium sp.
AATAGACACAACTTCCTCAGAATATCCGACAAAATCAAATTATCTATATCTTTCTTATGAGGGCATTCACAATGATGTAATCCCTAAGAAAAACAATAACAGTATAATCACGCTCGGCAGCGGCAGTTACCGCATAGGCAGCAGCATAGAATTTGATTGGTGTTCTGTGATGACGAGTTCTTATTTTAAAAACAAAAAAAACGACAGCGTAATAATAAATTGCAATCCAGAAACGGTTTCCACAGATTTTAGCGCGTCGGACAGATTATATTTTGAAGAACTTTCTTTTGAGCGCGTCTTAGACATTGTTGATATAGAAAATCCAAAAGGCGTAATAGCCTGTATGGGCGGTCAAAATCCCAATAATTTAATCGCTCCATTGAGCGAAGCGAAAGTAAATATTTTGGGACATAGCAATAAAAGCGTTGATGCGGCTGAGGACAGAGGCAAATTTTCCGCTATGCTTGACAAACTCGGCATAGACCAGCCCGCATGGACTACGGCAGTTTCAAGAGAAGAAATAGATAAATTTATAGAAAAAACAGGCTTTCCCGTTTTAATCAGACCGAGTTTTGTTTTGTCTGGCACTCTTATGAATGTTGCAAATGACAAGCAGAGTTTGGACTTTTTCCTATCCCTCACAAAAGACATTTCCTCAGATTTTCCCGTAGTGATTTCAAAATTCATACAAGACGCCAAAGAAATAGAATGCGACGGCATAGCCAAAAACGGCGAGGTAATCATATCTTTGGTAAGCGAGCATGTAGAAAATGCCGGCGTTCATAGCGGCGACGCCACTATGGTTTTTCCCGCCGAAAAAATTTATGTTAAGACTGTCAACACAATAAAAGATATAGCGGCAAAAATCATCAAAGGTTTAAATTTAAATGGACCTTTCAATATTCAATTTATCGCCAAAGACAATGAAGTAAAAGTAATAGAATGCAATGCGAGAGCGTCGCGCTCTTTTCCATTTATATCAAAAGTGTCGGGCATAAATTTAGCTGAACTTGCTTGCAAAGTGATGAATGGCGAGAAAGTAGAAAAAGTTTTTTTAGACGAAAGCGAAATTCCATATACAGGAGTAAAAGCCTCAATGTTTAGTTTTCAAAGGCTTGACGGCGCAGACCCAGTCAGCGGAGTAGAGATGGCTTCCACAGGCGAAGTCGGCTGTCTCGGTAAAAATTTCAATCATGCTTTGCTTCTCGCAATGGAATCCACTCAAATAATAAAACCCAAAAAAGGCATTTTATTAAGCACAGGACGGGAAAAAGACAAAGTTAAATTTTTATCTGTGATAGACAATCTCTATAAATTAAACATTCCAATTTATGCCACAAGCGGCACGGCTCAATATCTTGAAAACAGAGGCTATAAAGTCAACACAGTTCATTGGGCGACAAGCCAAGAAAGCCCCAAAGCAGTTGACATCATAATAGACGGCAAAGTTGACCTTGTAATAAACATCAAGAAAAGCCTTGAAATAGACGAATTTCATAACAATGCTCTAATAAGAAAAACAGCCGTCAAATGCGGCTGTTCAATCCTAACCAATTTAGAAAAAGCCATAGCGTATATTCGCGCCTATGATTCTTATGAAGAGTTGCAAAACATAGACAAGTGCATAAGGCTATAGGTGCGGCGGAGCCGCAGTCCACACGGCGGGTGGGCTGAAAGTTTCCCGCGACTAGATGGTCGCTTTGTCTTTTGGCGTCTTTTGACACAATTTGCCTGCTGGTGTACGCGCAGCTACACGGCGATAACAAATCTCGCCAAAAATCTTACAATTTAATAATTCCCCTAAACTCGCTTATCATATACAAAGGAATATCAAAAAACCCTTTGTTTTTTTTGTAGTCCAATAATGAGGAGCGGATGGCAGTGTTGGGTGAAAAATCTTTTATATAATTTTTTAAACTTATTGATTTAACATTATCTTCCGATTTAACTTCTATTGGAATAATCTCATTTTCATATTGAATTACAAAATCAATTTCTGCTGTGTTCTTGTCATTTGCCCAATAGTAAATCGGCAAGTGGGCGTCGGTTGCTATGAGTTCTTGCAATATAAATTTTTCTGATAACGCCCCTTTGTAATGATTAAAAACTTTTTCGTCCGTATCAGTATAGGATTGTAAATCTAATCTTGCGCGGGCGGATAATAAACCGATGTCCGGTATAAACAATTTAAAAATATTGGGTTGAAAGTAGGCAATTAAAGGCAAATTGGGCAAACTGACCCTATTGATTTTATAAATAAGCCCCGCATCAAGCAGCCATTGTAAGGCAATTTCATAATTTCGTCCGCGCGAGCCGTCTCTCATATCGGAATATAAAAATCTTTTGTTCTCTTTGGCAAGTTGATTGGGCAAAGAATCCCAAATCAATCTCACTCGGGCTACTTCTTTATCAGGAATATGTTTGGAAAAATCTCCATAATAAGCGGCGATAATTGTCTCTTGAACTCTGCGGACTTCAAATAAATCCTGCGTTTCTTTATAAGCGCTTATCGCTTGGGGCATACCGCCTACATAAAAATACTTTTTTAAATATTCAATGAATTTATCTTTAAATATCTCTATGTTAGAAAAATCTTTGTTTTTTATTAAGTCGGCAAAATTTTTCATATCCAATGCTTCTAAAAATTCAAGAAATGTCATCGGACGAAGAGTCATCATATCAACTTTTCCGACAGGAAAGCCCGTTCCTTGATGTTGAGCGACTCCCAGCAAACTTCCTGCCGCTACAATATGGTATTGGGGAGCATCTTCGCAAAAATATTTGAGAGAGGTAAAAGCGCGGGGACATTCCTGCAATTCGTCAAAAATGATGAGTGTGTCGGCTGGATTTATTTTTGTTTGCGCCTCAAAACCGAGAGCTTCTATAATGCGGTCTGTATTTAAGTCTTTTTCAAAAATTCTTTTCTTGTGCGGCTCATTGTCAAAATTGATATAGACTGTATTTTTAAAATTTTCTTCGCCGAATTTTCTCATCAACCAAGTCTTTCCAACCTGACGCATACCAAAAATCAGCATTGGTTTGCGATTGGATTCTTGTTTCCATTCAATAAGCCTATCAATAGCCTGTCTTTGCATAAAACGCCTCTTTTTGGGAATTATGTGTTAATTTGACACATAATTCTTGGGAAAAATGTGCTAAATAAACACATAATTCCTGTTTCTTGGCTGATTATAGTCAATTATTGCCTTTATTACAATTGAAAATAGCCGCAATTGAGTTGACATTACATATACTATATTTTCTGCTATTGGAATATTAAAATCCTTATTTTGAAATAAAATACAAAACTGATAAAATTTCCCCACTTCAAATAAATATATATGGTTAATAAATAATTGTGTCGGTTCTGCCGGCACAATTATTTTATTATTTAAAAATAGGAGTTTTTATGTGCGGGATTATCGGCGTAGAAAACAATAAAGATGCGGCGGTTTTGGTTGCGGCGGGGCTTATTACTTTGCAGCATAGAGGGGAAGAGTCGGCGGGCATTACTGTCAGCGGGCTTGATAAGATGAAAACCGTCCGCTCTATGGGTCTTGTGGCGAGAATTTTTAATGAAGACGCTTTAAGCAAAATGGAAGGGACTTGCGCTATCGGACATGTCAGATATACTACCTCTGCAAAAAGCACTCTTATAAACGCTCAGCCTTTTCAAATTGATTGTATGCACGGGAGAATTTCCGTCGCGCATAACGGCAATATCACTAACTTTTTAAAAATCAAAGATATGCTTGCTAAAAAGGGAGCGATTTTTGACCATACTTCCGACACGGAAATTCTTTTGCATTTAATCGCTATGGCTAAGGGGAATCTTTCCTCTATAGTCGCAAACGCTATCAAGCAATTGGATGGGGCTTTTTCTCTTGTGATTTTGAAAGATAAAACTCTTATTGGCGCAAGGGATAAGGATGGGTTTAGACCTTTGGTTTTGGGCAAAATCGGAAAGTCTTATATTATTGCGTCGGAGAGCGCCGCTGTTGAAGTAATCGGCGGGGAATATATTAGAGATATAGAGCCGGGCGAAGTTATAGAAATAGAGAATGGAAAAATCAAAAGAAGTTTTAAATATACAAAAGTTTCTAAACAGCATACTTGCATTTTTGAGCAAGTTTATTTTTCCCGCTCAGACAGCATAATGTTTGATAAAAGCGTCAAAGAAGCGAGAATAAAAATGGGCGCTTTGCTTGCCGAGCAGATGAAAGATATAGTTAAGACGGCGGATATTGTTATGCCCGTTCCCGATTCAGGTTTTTATGCGGCGCAAGGTTTTTCAAGAGAGTCGCATATCCTTTTTGAGACGGGTTTTGTCCGCAATCATTATGTCGGGCGCTCTTTTATAAAACCATCGCAAAATTTAAGAGAATTGACCGCTCAGTTAAAACTATTTCCTATAAAAGAAGTCGTCAAAGGAAAAGAGATAGTTCTTATAGACGATTCTATAGTCAGAGGGACGACTTCAAAAAGAATAATAGGCGCTTTAAAAAAGGCGGGCGCAAAAAAAATTCATTTTGCTTTGTCTTGTCCTCCCATTATCGCGCCTTGTTATTACGGCATAGATACGCCGATGAAAGAGCATTTAATCGCCGCTCAAAAATCAATTGAAGAAATAAGAAAATATCTTGGAGTTGATTCTTTAACATTTTTAAATTTAAAAAATCTTGTGTCTGCATGTTCGCCGTCTCAAAACAATAAAAATCTTTTTTGCTGCGCTTGTTTTACAGACAAATATCCGACGAAAATTTCAAAAATTTCATTTAAGAAAAAAATAAAGGAAAGGATAAACAAATGACAAAGTATATCTTCATTACAGGCGGAGTAGTAAGTTCTTTGGGAAAAGGAATCTCGGGCGCAAGCATAGGCAAATTATTGCAACTCTATGGGTTTAAAGTGAATATGATTAAATTTGACCCGTATATCAATGTTGACCCGGGGACTATGAATCCCTATCAGCACGGCGAAGTATTTGTCACAATAGACGGCGCGGAAACAGATCTTGATTTAGGCACTTATGAGAGATTTTTAGATGTCTATACCAGCAAAGCCAATACCAATACCGCAGGCAGTATTTATCAAACGGTAATAAATAGAGAGAGAAGAGGCGATTATGACGGAGAGACAGTTCAAGTAATTCCGCATATTACAGACGAAATCAAAAAGAGATTTAGCGCTCTTAAAAAGGAATACGATATAACCATTATAGAAATCGGCGGAACTGTCGGCGATATAGAAGGTTTGCCTTTTATGGAGGCGGCAAGACAATTTAGATTGGAAAATAAAAAAGAAGATATTATGAGCATTCATGTCACTCTTGTTCCTTATATAGCGGGCGCAAAAGAATTAAAAACCAAACCCACTCAGCATTCAGTCAATAAATTGAGAGAAATCGGCATTGTCCCCGATATGATAATTTGTAGAACTCAATACGATATAGACGATAGTTTAAAAAGAAAAATATCTTTATTTTGCAATGTTGACCCGGAATGCGTCATAGAAGCAAAAAATTGTTCTTCCATATATTTCCTGCCTGAATCTTTCAGAAATCAAAGCGTTGATAAACTCATAATGCAAAAACTCAAAATAAAACCCAAACGCAGTTTTGACAGCAGTTGGTTAAAACAAATCAAAGCGATAGACAAATATAATAAAACAGTCCGCATAGCCGTAGTGGGCAAATATGCAGACTTAAAAGACGCTTATAAGTCCATAGACGAATCTTTAAATATAGCGGCGACCGACCAAAAAGCAAAAGCGGATATTTCTTATTTAGACGCAGAGGATAAAAATCTCATATCAAAATTAAAAGATTATGATGGTATTTTGGTGCCGGGAGGTTTCGGCATCAGAGGTATAGACGGCAAAATCAAATCAATCAAATATGCCCGCGAAAACAAAGTTCCTTTTTTTGGTATATGTCTCGGTATGCAATGCAGCGTGATAGAGGCTTCAAGAAATCTTTTGGGTTTAAAGAACGCCAACTCTACGGAATTTGACGAGAATACAGAATATCCCGTCATAGATATGATGCCTGAACAAAAAAATATCACATATCGCGGCGGCACTATGAGGCTTGGACATTATATTTCAGACATAATAAAAGGAACCGTTTCCTATAATCTGTATAAAAAAGAGCATATAGAAGAGCGCCACAGACATAGATATGAAATGAATCCTCATTTTGTAGAGCCTCTTAAAAAAGTAGGTCTTACCGTAAGCGCATATCACAAAAACATACTTCCAGAAATAGTTGAAATAAAATCTCATCCATTTTTTATCGGCGTTCAATTCCATCCCGAATTTGCTTCAAGACCGATGAAACCCCATCCATTATTTAAAGGCTTTATCGCCGCCGCCATCAAAAATAAAAAACATTAGGTGATATTATGAAGAAACCAATTTTATATGCTGATATGCATGTCCACAGCAATTTTTCGGACGGCTCTTTTACGCCTACGCAAGTTGTAGAGCATGCTTTGCGCGTAAATCTAAGCGCAATCGCTCTTACAGACCATGATTGTATAGACGGCATACAAGAGGCTCAAGAAGCGGGGCTAAAAAACAATATTGAAGTTATTTCAGGCGTAGAGCTTTCCACACAAATGGAAGATGAAGATAAAACAGAAATGCACATTTTGGGCTTTTATATAGACCACAAATCTCCAGAATTAAAAAAGGAATTAGATATTTTTAAAAGCGCGAGATTAGATAGAGCATACAGGATTTTGTCTAAACTTGAAAAAGAGGGCATAGTTTTAAAAGATAAAAGTTTTATAGAAAACGGCAAAGACAAGGCTGTTGGACGGCTGCATTTTGCAAAAGCATTGGCAAAAGAGGGTTTCGTTTCGCATATTCAAGAGGCATTCCAAAAATATCTCGGGCAAGACAGACCCGCCTATGAGCCTAAATTCGCTCTCACTCCATCTCAGGCAATCAAACTCATTTTAAAATTCGGCGGCATACCTGTAATCGCTCACCCTTATTATATTCCCTATGACGACAAAGAAGTTTGGAAAACTCTTATAAACGACGGTCTTATGGGCATAGAAGTTTGGCACAGCAAACATCCTCAAAATGTGGTCAAAAGATTGATTGATATAGCGGAAGAATTTGATTTGCTTATGTCGGGCGGCTCGGATTG
>JAISKX010000182.1 GCA_031260765.1 Endomicrobium sp.
CCAGGCAGCGGCGACAGCGTTTGGAGGTCCTGCTGCCGCTGCGGCAGTTGGTGCGGGCTTCGAAGTGGCTAACGTATTTGCAAGCGGCGACACTGCTGGCGCGTTCAAGAAGGGCAGAGGATTATTAAAAGGAAAATTGCCAGCGTGGGCGAGTGGGTGGAGGATTAAGTCATGTTCATTTTTCGAGTTCCGTTATTGCAGCCACTATGTCGCGAATCGCCGATCTAATCTCGTTGAATTCGACAGTTAATTGGGCGATGGCTGATGTATTATCGGTAATAGTTGTATCATGTTCGCCTATTACCTTCGCGTGGTCAGTTAATGCAGCCTCCACGAGTTTTAACCTATTATCATGCGCTGCATGTGTAGCCTCGATATTATCCATACGAGCTATCAACGTGGTAATATCCGCCTTAATACTGGAAATGTCCGCTTTGGTATTGGTAATTGTGCGACTAATAGCTTCCT
Source organism: Endomicrobium sp. (assembly GCA_031260765.1). GTDB lineage: Bacteria > Elusimicrobiota > Endomicrobiia > Endomicrobiales > Endomicrobiaceae > Parendomicrobium. Next base: position 469 of record JAISKX010000182.1, read on the forward strand.
TAGCGGTGATGCCTACTAAACCGCGATGCCTATAAAATTTGAGACCTTCGATTTGTAGCCACGAATTCAACAATGCTGTTGGTATGTTAATTAGTATGTCGTCATGTTCTAATACGTATTCCCGCATCTTCTTCTCATCTCCAATTCCTTTAATCTCACGCTTAATCGCTCTATAATCTACCATTACGCTAACATTTTCGCTGAACTGCGCGGACATCGTTTTAGCTGCAAAAACGGCAAAAAAACGCTAAAACATTATTGGCGCGTGTTTGACTTTAAAAAATATTTTTGATAAATTCCGCGCCGTTAAATCAAAACAATATCAATAGAGCAATTCCAAAACATCTTGGAAATCCTTGGAAGGAAACAAATCTATTCTTAAAATCAAAAAATCAATGGCAAATCAAAAAGCAGTTAAAACCAATCATTTATGCAGTTATGCCGCGCCCGCCTTATTATTTTTGCGAAAAAATAATATTGTTATACTTTTGGAGGTTTAATGGAAAAACAATCGGAACAAACTACGGAAAAATCTGCAGAAAAAACTGCGGAGAAAGTTGTAGAAAAGGCTGTTGACAAAGAAAAGGCTATGGATGTGTCGGCATTATCTAAAAAAACTCTCGCCGATTTGGTTAAAATCGCAAAGGAATTAAAAATTGAATCCGCGGCGAGTTTAAGGAAACAAGAATTGATTGCTAAAATCCTCTCGGCAAAAGCCAGAGACCTTGATTCGCTTTATGATGAAGGCGTATTGGAGATTTTGCCTGATGGTTTTGGATTTTTGCGCTCTTCTGAATACAATTATTTGCCGGGTCCCGATGATATATACATTTCTCCATCTCAAATTAAGAAATTTGCTTTAAGAAAAGGCGATACTGTGGCGGGTTATATACGCAAGCCAAAAGAGCAGGAAAGATTTTACGCTCTTTTACAAGTTAAATCCATAAATGGTATTGAAGACCTTGAACATATAAGAGACCGCGCTTTTTTTGACAATTTGACTCCTCTTTATCCTGAAGAAAAAATTGTTTTGGAAACCAAAAAAGACGAGGTTTCTACAAGGATTATCGATTTGCTCGTTCCGATAGGCAAAGGGCAGAGAGTTTTAATCAATGCGGCGCCCAGAACTGGTAAAACCGTTCTTCTCCAAAAGATTGCCAATGCCATTACGGCAAATAATCCCGATATAACCCTTATGGTTCTTTTGATAGATGAAAGACCTGAAGAAGTCACAGATATGCAGCGCTCGGTTCAAGGCGAAGTTGTGTCTTCTACTTTTGACGAGCCTTCCGATAGGCATATTCAAGTGGCTGAGATGGTGATAGAAAAAGCTAAAAGAATGGTTGAAAACGGCAAAGATGTAGTTGTTTTGCTTGACTCTATCACAAGACTTGCCAGAGCTTATAATACGGCAATTCCTTCAAGCGGAAGAGTGCTTTCGGGCGGGCTTGATTCAAATGCTCTTCAAAAACCTAAAAGATTTTTTGGAGCGGCAAGAAATATAGAAGAAGGCGGAAGTCTTACTATAATAGGAACGGCTCTTGTAGAAACAGGCAGCAGAATGGACGATGTTATTTTTGAAGAGTTTAAAGGCACGGGCAATTGCGAAATTTATCTTGATAGAAAAATATCGGATAGAAGGATTTTCCCCGCCATAGACTTGCTCCGTTCAGGCACAAGAAAAGAAGAATTGCTGCTTAGCGAAGAAGAAAAAAATAAGATGTGGATATTGCGCAAATGGATGCAATCTATGAATTCCATAGAAGTTATGGAAGAATTAAATAAAAGAATGTTGTCGTCAAAATCAAATGCGGATTTCTTAAAGCAGATGGAATTGTCAAATTTATAATAAAGCATAAAATTGACTAAACAGCCTGATTTTTGATATAAACCGCGTCAATAAATCCCCAAAAAAAGGAGAAATAAAAAATGAAAGAAGGAATTCACCCGAAATACGAAGATTGCATTGTGACTTGCGCTTGCGGATATACTTTTACAACCCGCTCCACAAAGCCTAACATTAAACTTGAAATCTGCTCAAATTGCCACCCGTTTTTTACAGGCAAACAAAAACTCATAGATACGGCTGGCAGAGTTGAAAAATTCCAAAAGAGATTTGCTTCAACGGAAGGCAAGACTGTAGTCAGGAAAAAAGTAGTCAGAAAAGCGGCTGCTAAAACTAAGAAAACTTCTGTTAAAGTTCTCACCACTTCGCCCAAAAAAGCAAAAACAGCTCCGAAAAAAGATGCGAAAGACGCAAAGAAAGAAAAAAAATAAAGGAAAAACTTTAAATTAAGGCAGAACCATTTAATTAAAGGTTCTGCCTTTTTTTTGAAAGATTATGTTTATAGAAAAATTACAATCACTATCAGCTCAATTTAAAGATATAGAAAAAAAACTCGGCTATTCGTCTATTATGTCAAACCGCGATGAATATAAAGAGCTTTCTAAACAGCATTACTATCTTGCCCATATATCTCAAATCTATGAAAAATATCAAAAACTTTTAA
>JAISKX010000239.1 GCA_031260765.1 Endomicrobium sp.
CACAAGTTTTACACAATACAACTTTTTTTTCACAAGAATCGCATTTACCGGTTATTGCATATTCTGTATCGTCTCCTCCAAAGAGCGCCCTAATACCTTTTGAAATGCCTTCAACTGGATTTAAAGCGCCCTTAAGAAATAATTTTCCCCAACTTATAATTGTGTCGCCATCAATGCCACTTGGTGAAAAACTATTTACATCGCCACAATAAGGACATTTGCAAGTTAGAATACCTGTTTCTTCATCATATTGCAGGGTAGTGGCATTGGCGACAATAGATTTTTTAAATTCTTCAATACTATCTTCTAATTTAGGGTTAAGAGCAATTGCCTGTTCAAAATTTTCCTCAGCCTCATCGTGATTTCCTGCTGAAAAATATAAATAACCAAGCATTTGATAAGCCTCCGCATTTGAATCACAATATTCTATTGATTTTTCCAAAGCTGCAATACCCTTTTCTTCATGAGGATATGTTATCCCTAAAATATGATATGCAAATGACAACACTGCCCCTATTTTTTCATTTCTATCATTAATTTTAGGAAATTCTTCTTTCAGGTCATCAAACATGACCAATGCCTTATTATTGTCACTTTCCATCAGTCGTATTGCTTTTTTAATATCTATCCTTGCATTTTTCGGCTGTCCAATATGATTATATTCAACGCTACGGTACATTAATGTTTCAACATTATTCGGTTGAATTTCCAAAGCGAGAGTGAGTTCAGTAATGGATTTATCATGTTTCTCTTTGCCTCTAAACTTCTTTGCTTTGTCAATATGTTCACGAACTTTGGGATTTTCTCCTGTAGTGTTTTTAAATTCTTCAATACTATCTTCTAATTTAGGGTCAAGAGCAATTGCCTGTTCAAAATTTTCCTCAGCCTCATCGTGATTTCCTGTTGCAAAATAGCACTTACCAAACATTTGATAAGTCAACGCATTTGAATCACAATATTCTATTGATTTTTCCAAAGCTGCAATAGTCTTTTCTTCCTGAGGATATGTCATCCCTAAAATACAATATGCCCATGACAACACTGCCCCTATTTTTTCATTTCTATCATTAATTTTAGGAAATTGTTCTTTCAGGTCATCAAACATGACCAATGCCTTATTATTATCACTTTCCATCAGTCGTATTGCTTTTTTAAGGTCTATCCTTGCATTTTTCGATTGTTCAGAATAAAGATATGCACAGCCGCGACCAAATAATGCTTCAACATTATTCGGTTGAATTTCCAAAGCGAGAGTGAATTCAGTAATGGATTTATCAAATTTCTCTTTGTCACCAAACTTATTTGCTTTGTCAATATGTCCACGAACTTTTGGATTTTCTCCTTTAGGGGCTTCTATAGAATCAATAGTTCTCACAACTTCTGCAGAAACAATAGCCGTTTCAACATTCTTCCCAGATTTTGTCCCGCATTCTGGACAGAATTTGGTATTCTTATCCAATTTTGCGCCGCATTTACTACAAATTGGATTTTCTTCTATTTTTGCCCCGCATTCTGGGCAAAACTTTACATTTTTTTCAATTACAGCATTACATTTTTTACATTTCATTTTTTACCCTCTTTATTTTTTTATTTGTTTTACAAAACTATGCACTTATTCGTGCAACGCGATACTCTTGTATATTTCTTATACAGATAGTCTCTCTAAAAATCTAATCTCGTCATCATTGCAGATTTCCCATACAATGTTTGACAATAGATGAGATTGCGGACTAATTCCACAATGGCGATAAAGAATAAAATGGATTATTAGAGAGACCAGATTTATTTAAGCATCGTTGTCCGAAAATAGTCTGCCTAAATTTGCCTATACTTGATGTTACAACTAATCCCACTTGCTTCAGTAACAGTAATTCCTAAGGCTTGTGCTAGTCCCTTGTTGATGCTTGCGCTCATAGATTCCGAAGTGTTATGAACAACACTGAAACGAAGCCCTTGTTTTGCTTTACTGTAACCACGAATTACTTCAAAATACAAAATCTCTTCCGTCATTTTGCGCCTCCTTTTTTATTATTTTGATATTTTTTTAAGGAAAAAATATCAAATCCTTTAATACATTCTTGTTGTTTTAGCCTCCTTAATTTATATTGCATATCTTAATTTTGGCGGTGTGTTAATACGATTTGCATAAAACGAGGTCGTTTAGGCATAAAAAAAGCGACCTTTATCTATGCAATGACAATTCCATAAACAAAGGTCGCCAAAAGTCTCTATATTTACGAATGTAAGTATAGAGACTTTTATATGGCGACTCTTTTTAGTGTTGTCATTGTATTTGCGTTTTTGCAAATAGAAGAAAGATTTAACTTTCCACCAAAAAATCCATATTAAATTATTTTACTTCTACTTCCCGCTACATATAGGGCAAATAATTATTTGCCCCTACAAATTCTGTCTTTTATTAGATAATTCTTTTATATTCAACTTCTCGTAATGTTCTTATGCTTTTGGATTGGCGGGATAATATCAAAAAGGACTTGAAAAAACAAACAAACGGTAACTGCCACCAACCATAGAGTTTGCCGCCTTGCTGTCGGATACTATCAGAGGACGCGTCTATGAGGGGCTGATTTTTTTGGACTATTAGGGTTGCGTTGTTCGAAGCGTCCTACCTTTAAAATCTTTTATAAATAGCAAGTTCGCAACCCGCCAAAAAAATCAGCCCCGAATGTCCTCGTATCCGACAGCAAGGCGGCAAACTCTGTCCAATTGATACCTTAGCTTCAAAATGAGCGCTAAAAGAGCCGTTGTCGTTTTGTTTGCCTTGCCAAGTTGTGATTTATAAGTTACAATTCTGCCAGAGGAGTGAGAAAATGAAATTAGTATTTTACGAGCGTCTAAACAAAACTAAACCGTTTAAAGAATGGTTATTTGACCAAGAAAAAGTATTGCGCTTAAAAGTGACAGCAAAATTAAAACTTTTAGAATATGAAAATTTTCAAAATGTCAGAAATTTAAAAGATGGGGCTTTTGAGAAGAAATTTAAAGATGGGACAAGAATATATTTTGCAGAACATAAAAACACCTATATAATTTTATTGTATGGCGGCAATAAAGACAAACAACAAAGAGACATAGATAAAGCAAAAGAATATGCGAAAGATTTTTATAATAGGTATCAAGACATAGAAAATCCAAAATTGGAGGAATTTTAATTATGAAAAAAACATCAGAAAAAG
>JAISKX010000011.1 GCA_031260765.1 Endomicrobium sp.
CAAGACAAACAAAATCAACAAAACAATCAACAAGATGATAAGCAAAATCAAAATCAACAGAATCAAAACAATCAACAATCCAATTCCGATAAAGAGCGCAAACAGCAGCAAGATTTAAAAAATCAAATGGATGAAAATACAAAGAAACAACAGGAAAATTCTCAAAAGCAAAAAGAAGCCGAACAAAAGCGCCAAGAAGCAAGCGGCAAAGAGCAGCAAAGTAAAAAAGAGCAAGAGCAAGCTCAAGATGAGCAAAAAGATATAGAGAAAAATCTCAAAGATATGCAAAATAAAAATGACGCTCAATCGCAAAAACAAAAAGAAGATTTGCAAAATGAATTAAACAAGCAAAAGCAAAAACAGCAAGAAGCTAAGAAACAGCAAGATGAAAGCCGAAAAGAGCAAGAGAAACAGCAGCAGGCTAAAAATCAATTGCAAAAAGAAAAGCAAGAACTTGATAGGCAAAGAGCGGCTCTTAATGATAAAATAGAACAAGAAAAAAACAAGAATGCCAAACAACAAGAGCAGGAGGCAGCAGCCGCCGCAATGCCCGCTCAATTGAATCAGAGCCAAGATAATAATAAAGACTCGTCTCCATCGGCTGTTTTATTGGATTATTATAATCAGGCTGATAAAAATTCAAATAAGTTGAGGCAGAGAATAAAAACTCCTATTACAAATAAAACTCAAAAGGATTGGTGATAATATGTTTAAAAAAACAACTCTCTTTATATCTCTATTTTTATGGACGGCTGTTTTAGCTTTTGCCGACGATATAACTATAAGCGCTTCTGTCAATAAAACTTCTCTCGCTTTAAACGACAGTTTGATTTATTCAGTTACAATCAGCGGTAAGATAGCAAATTTTCCAGAGCCTCAAATAAAATTATCTGATTTTAATGTCTATGGCACGGGGCGTTCTCAAAGCATGTCTGTAATCAACGGCAAAGTCAGCGGGAGCGTGGTTTTCAACTATACTTTAGTTCCAAAAGCTATAGGGAAATGGACGATACCTCCTGCAAGTATAAAACAAGACAATAAAACCTATGCCACAGAACCTATATTAGTTGAAGTGACGGCTGCGCAAAGCGTTCAAAGGCAGGCTCAGCCTCAGCAAAGCCAAAATCAGCAAGTTCAAAGAGCCGCTCAAAACAAAAATGGCGGCAAGATTTTTGTAGAGTCTTCAATCAATAAGAGAACAGTCTATGAAAATGAAAAAGTTGTATATAAATTTACTTTCTATACCAATATGGATTTGGCTGCAAATCCTCAATATTTCGCTCCTGATTTCGGCGGTTTTTGGAATGACGGCTCTCAGCCGAAAAACAGACAAACTGTTATAGACGGCGCCGCATATAATGTAAGCGAATTAGAAACCGTTCTATATCCGATTTCCACAGGCGAGAAAACAATCTCGCCGTCTCGTTTAAGAGTAGCCGTTAGAGATTTTTCTTTGCCCGATAATGTTGACCAATTTATAGCTCAATTCTTTTCAAATTCCGGCGCCACTCAGGTAAAAGATTTGGAGACAAAAGCTATAAAAATCAAAGTTTTGCCTTTGCCTCAAGAAGGCAGACCAAATAATTTTTTTGGAGCGGTAGGAGAGTTTAAAATAAATGCTTCAGTGGATAAAAATCAAGTCAATACAAACGACCCTGTCACTTTGACCGTTGAAGTGTCCGGCAATGCCAATATGAAAAGCGTAGTCAAACTTGATTTTGCCGTAGAGAGTTCTATGAGAAAATACGATACAATAGTTTCTCAAACTTCGTCGGACAAAAAAACATTCTCCACAATACTTGTTCCTCTTAGCGCCGGGGAAAAGACAATACCTCAAATAGAACTTTCTTTTTTCAATCCTAAAACTAAAAAATATGAGACAGTCCGCACTCAGAGCATAAAAATAATAGCGAGCGGCGAGCCTGTCTTAGACGACGGCGCTTATCAAGGCTCTCAAAGCGGTATTGTCGGCAAAGACATCAATTACAATAAGCGAATCACAGATATAAAATCTTATGCAGGAAATTATATAGAGAACACAAAATTCTTTCTTGTGTTTGTGCCGTTCATTTTATTATTGATAGGAGTATTTATGTTTAAAAATTTCACAAAGAAGCTCAAAGACATTTCCTTTAAGTCAAAAGGCGCGAAATTCAACCAAGCTCAGAGATTCATAGAGCGGGCTGAAAATGATATTGCCGACGGCAATATCGGCGGATTATACGATTTGATTTACAATGCTTTGATAGAAGCCGTCTGCGCCGCAAGCAAAACAAAGTCTCAGAATTTGCAAAATTCTCAAATCATAGATTTGCTAAATTCAACAGAAATTCAAGCCTCTACTGTTGAGAAAGTAAAAAAGATATTGGATAAGCTAAATCTCTATAAATTCGCCGCCGTTAGAGCGGATGAATCCTCTTTAAAAGAAATGTTAAAAGGCGTCAAAGAAATAATATCGGAGTTGAAACAATGAAGAAATTTTTAGGTTTGTGTTTTATAGTATTTATATCAGCCCTTTTGTCTTTTGCCGACGACAGTTCGGTTTTAAATCAAATATCTAATGCTGAAACAGCCTTTAAAAACGGCGACTATAATAGGACTGTTGAAATCTATGAAACGCTTATTCAAGTTGAAAAAATCAATAATCCTTCTTTCTATTATAATCTCTCAAACGCTTATTATAGAAGAGGCGATATAGGGCGAGCCCTTTTAAATATAGAGAAAGCCTATAAATTGTCTCCCCGCGACAAAGATATAAAAGACAATATGCAATACCTTCTTACTATGACGGGGCAAAACGCAAATACAGACTTGATAGAAAGCGCTGTCAATTTGTTTTCTTTAAATGAAATCACGGCGGCAGCGTCGGTTATTATGATTTTATTTTTACTTTCTGCGTCTGCATTTTTGTTTTTTAGACGGCAATTTATAAAAAAGATATTCTCTCTCTTGCTGATACTTTCCATACTGTCTTGCTCTCTTACGGCTTTAAAGGCTTTTTCAGCATTAAAAGACAAGGCTGTGGTTTTAAACGCTTCTATTTTAAAAAGCGGACCAAAAGAGGACAATGCCGATATTTTCAATATACCCGCCGCTAAAATAATAACAGTTTTATCAGCCGTAGATGATTGGAGCAGAATTAGTTTCAAAGACAATGAAACCGCGGTTGACGGCTGGCTTGAGAACAATAAGATAGGTAAATTCTAATGGCTAAGATTGCATTATTCGGCGGCTCCTTTGACCCTGTCCATAAAGCTCATACAGAGATGGCAAAACTTGCTTTAAATGATTTTGATTTAAAAGAAATAATTTTTATAGCCGCATATAAGCCTCCCCATAAAGAAAAACAATTTGCAAATCCAGATGAAAGGCTCGCTATGCTTAGACTTGCCCTATCGGGGCTTCCAAAAATGTCTTTGAGCCTTTATGAGATTGAAAAAAAAACCGTAGTATATTCATATCAAACGGCTAATTATTTTCAATCCATATATCCCGATGACGAAATCTTTCTTTTGATAGGCGGGGATTCTCTTTTAGGGCTGCCTTCTTGGAAAAACATAGATATTCTTTCTTCAAAATATAGATTTATAGTAGTAAATAGAGCCGGCGTCCAAATAGAGTCTAATACAAAATACTTAGATAGATGTCTTTTTACCAATGGGCAGGTCTCAAATATATCTTCTACTGATATAAGATTTATGCTTGAGAGCCGCGATAAAAGAGCCGCTGATTATCTTGATGAGAATGTCTATACATATATAAAGGAGCATAAATTGTATGAGCAAAATAGAAAATAAAAATTCTGTTCTAATTGACGGCATATATAAGTATATCTCCAAAAATTTAAAGAGAAGCCGATTTATCCATTGCATAAATGTTTCAAAAACCGCTGTGGAGCTTGCAAAAATTCATAAAGCTGATATTACAAAAGCTCAAATAGCCGCTCTTTTACACGATTGTGCGAAATTTATGAGCTATGCCGAGCAGATTGCATTTTTTAAGAATAGAAAAAAGTTCAGATATTTTAAAGATATTGCAAAGAATGCGCCTCAATTATTGCATGGTTTTTTAGCCGCCGTCATTGCCAAAGAAAAATTCAAAATAAACGATAGAGATATATTAAATGCCGTAGCCAATCACACTTTAGGACGATTTAATATGTCTGCGCTTGAAAAAATCATTTTTATAGCAGATTCCATTTCGGCTGACAGAAAATGTTTGAAATCTAAAATTGTTAGAAAAATCGCGGCGCAAAATCTGCAAGAGGCTTTTATAGCCGTTATGAGAAACAAAATGCAATATTGTCTTGACGCTAATAAATGGATTTGTCCAATATCCGCGCAGGTATGGAATTATTATGTTAAAAATTAATATTAAAAATTTCAAAGTTCTAAATATAGCCGTCATATCGGCATTCGCTCTTTTCGCTTTAGTTTTTATATATTCGTATATGACGAATAATCTTGCCAAAGATTTATTCTCAAAAAAGCCTATAATATTTTCGGTTCTAATATACGGCAATCAAGCGGCATTCTCAGGAAGGCTTGACTCTTTTATCGTCTATTATGAAAGGCAGACTAATATATTGAAAATTTTATCTATCAATACCGATGCTGTTGTTGTAAAAAGAAAAGTTAAAGCTCGTTCTTTTAAAGAGGCTTTCAATACATCCTTAAAGAAGTCCAAAGAAGCGGCTTTTAAAACATTCTATGAGGATTTAGAAGATGTTTTTGATAATCAAATAAATATTGATTATTTTGTGCATACAGACTATGAAACAATATCTAAAATGCTTGCAGGCAATAAGAAATTTAAGGATTTGCTTTCAGCAGGAGCTTTCTTGAGCCGTTCCGATGAAACAATCCATCAATTGAAATTTTCTCAAAATATCTTGGATATGCTCAAAAATAGAAGCGCAGTTTCAATCAGTAAGATACTGTCTAATTATGCTTATTTTGACACTAATATATCCCGTTTTTCATTTATCAATTTGGCTCTATATCTTAAATTTAAAGACATAGAGATAATGTTTTGCGATATGCCGGTCAAAAAGATTTCTCAAAGGATAGAACCTTTAAAGCAAGATATATCTGAATTTATCAAGACAGTTTTTTTTGCGCCGACGGATTTAAAATTAAAAAACAAAGAAGGTTTTATATCTGTTGAGAATGCTTCCCAAAAGCAGAGAGTCGCTTATTATACCGCTCTACTTTTAAGAGATAATGGTTTTGATGTCTTGGATTGGGCTAATTCAGCTTCGGTATATGACGAAACTATAATCAAAGAGTATAAAGGCGATTATGCTTTTGCTCTTGCATTGAAGCGAGTTCTAAAATGCGGGCAAATCATAGTTTCTTATAATTCTCAAACTTATTATAATGCAGCGGTAGTGATAGGAAAGGATTATAAATAGCGGCGCTTGACAATTTATAAGACTAAAAAAGAGAGGGGACAAATGGAAAACATTGATTTTGAAGCATTCGCAAAGAAAGCGGCTCAAATCGCTATGGATAAGAAAGCGGATGGCGCGTCTATTTTAGATGTTCGCGAATTGACTGAGATGACGAATTTATTCGTCATAGTGACGGCTAATTCCACTCCGCAAATAAACGCCGTCTGCACAGAGATAGAAGATAAATTTGAAGAGGACGGGCTTGAACTTGTTAGAAGAGAAGGCCGTTCTTCGCAAAATTGGCGCGTGATAGATTATGGCGGAGTAATAATTCACATAATGACGCCGCAATCGCGTCAAATATATAAACTTGAAGAGTTTTGGCAAAAAGCAAAGGTCATAAAATTTGAAGAAGAAAAAGAACGCGATATAAAAGCCATAGTCAAAGATATTGTCAGAGAAATAAAGCCTCAAATTAAAAAAATTCAAGAATTAAAAAAACAACTTGCCGCTTTAAAAGGTAAGAAAAAATCAGGCAAAGTTAAAAAAATTGTCAAAAAAGCTCCGACAACAAAGACTAATCCTGCAAAAAAGAAAATAATTAAAAAATCTAAACCAATTTCCCGCCAATTGAAGAAGATAAGCGGCGCAAAGCGCATTGTTAAAAAATCAAAAAAATCCATATCTCATAAAAAAGGGAAGAAGGTAATTAAAAATGCCAAAAAGAAATAAAATCATCGCAGTCTATCCCGGCAGTTTTGACCCGCTTACAAACGGGCATTTAGACATTATAAAAAAAGCAAGCGCGATGTTTCCTGAAATTATCATCGCCGCCGCTAATAATCTCAATAAAAATCATTGCTTTAGCCTTCAAGATAGATTGTCTATGATAAAAGAAGCGGTCAAGGATATAAAGAATGTCAAAGCCGCCGCTTTTGACGGACTTGTCGCCGATTATCTTGCAAGAATAAATTCTTTTATTTTGATAAGAGGTTTGAGAGCCGTTTCAGATTTTGAATATGAGTTTCAAATGGCTTTGATGAACAGAAATCTAAATGCAAAAATAGAGACCATTTTTCTTATGCCTGATTTGGACTATACTTTTTTATCGTCAAGTTTGGTAAAAGAAATTGCTATATTGGGCGGCAAAACTGTAAAGTTCGTCCCGCCTTGCGTTGAGAAAAAATTGAAATTGTTAAGGAAGCGTTGACTAACTAAATGCTCTATTCTTACTGCTGTCATTGCGGGTCAAGTCCGCAATGACTACAAGAGCAGAGTTTATTCAAGAGAGGAAAATATGAAAATTTTAGGCTTTAATCGTTTTGAACTTATTATCGCGCTTATCATCATTATAGCTGCCGCATTTCTTATAATCCCAAATCTTTCAGCCGTTTTAAGAACTTCTAATGAAAGCGCCGCTAAGAAAAATCTCAATGCTTTAAGGAGCGCTATAGCATTGTATTATAGCGACAATACCGGCTCTTATCCAAGCGAGAATATTTTTCAAGAAATTGCAGAAGATAAGAAATATATAAACAAGATTCCTGCGGTCAACCTATCTAAGCATAAAAAATCAAACTCTATTGTCATAATGAAAGGTTCAGAGGATAAAGATTTGGATACAGGCGGTTGGGCTTATAAAGTTGATGATGAAAAAGACAATACAGGCAAACGCAAAGGCGATTTGTGGATTAATTGTTCTCATAAAAATTTGCAAGATGCCGTTTGGAGTTCTCTATAATAAACATTCTTTTATCATTGATTTCAGGCTGTATTATCGCTTTGCTTGCAAGCACAAGGATATATAGGATTTCGCTTGGTTTATCTGTTTTAGAAGGCGCAGGCAAAATCATCAATTTAACAATAAAACACAAATTTATAATTTTTTTTATTGCAGCGGCAGGCTCTTATAAGATTTTGTCGGCTTATTCTTTTTCAATGACTTATATAGTTCTTTTATTTCTTTTATATGCTCTCATAGTGATAGCGGCGATAGATTATAATTACCGCATAATTTTAAACATTTCGTCTTTGCTTTTAATAATCTGCGGATTGCTTTCTTGTTTGTTTAGTTCTCTATTAGGAGATTCTGTTTTGGACAGATTTATCAACAGTCTATTTGGCATTGTTTGCGGCGGCGGCATTTTAAGAGTTTTTGAATTTATCGGCAGGCGCATATATAAAAAGGAAGTAATGGGCGGCGGAGATATAAAACTGATGGCTGCGGCAGGCTCCATTATAGGCGCGTCCAAAATAGTCATGGCGATTTTTTGCGGGTTTTTATTGGGAGCTGTTGCAGGTCTTGTTTTGATATTGTTTAAAAAGGCGGACAGAAAAGATTATATTCCCTTTGGACCTTTTCTTGCGGCAGGAATTTATATATCTTTATTCTTTAACAAAATACCATTTTTACTTATATAAAAAGGAGATTT
>JAISKX010000178.1 GCA_031260765.1 Endomicrobium sp.
CAAAAGATATAATCAAGAAGGCGCGGACGAAATTGTTTTTCTTGACATCACAGCTACGCATGAGGCGCGAAATACGACGATTGACATAGTTAGAAAAACAGCTGAGCAAGTCTTTATCCCTTTAACAGTCGGCGGCGGAATTAGGACTATAGCCGATATTAGAAATCTTTTAAATGCAGGCGCGGATAAAGTTTCTTTAAATTCCATAGCTGTAAAAGAGCCCAACATTATAAAAGAAGCTTCTGACATTTTCGGCAGACAATGTATAGTTGTAGCTATAGACGCTAAAAAAATGGGCGAAAATAAATGGAATGTTTTTGTCCACGGCGGACGGATAGATACGGGTATAGACGCTGTGGGATGGGCTAAAGAAGCGGTTAAGTTGGGAGCGGGGGAAATTCTTCTCACGAGTATGGACAGGGATGGAACAAAAGACGGATATGATATTGAGTTATTGAAAATTATAAGTTCAAGCGTAGCGGTTCCTCTCATAGCGTCGGGCGGCGCGGGAGAGTTTGAACATTTTGCCGAAGCTTGCCGAAATGGAGCAAGTGCGGTTTTAGCCGCTTCTCTTTTTCATTACAGCCTTATGAGCATTGCCGATTTAAAAAAATATTTAACGGAGCAAAATATAAAAACGAGGTAAAAATTATGTATGAGACAATTTTAAAAACAATGAAGTTTGACGAAAAGGGGCTGATTCCCGCCGTTGTGCAGGATTACAAAGACAATGCCGTCTTGATGGTAGCTTATATGAACAAAGAGTCTGTCAAAAGAACTTTGAAGACGAAGAAAGCCACTTTTTGGAGCCGTTCAAGACAGAGTTTTTGGGTTAAAGGCGAAAGTTCCGGAAATATTCAGAAAGTAAAAGAATTCTATTATGATTGCGACGCCGATTGCATTCTTATAAAAGTAAATCAAATCGGCGTAAGCGCATGCCATACAGGGCATAGAAGCTGCTTTTTTACAAAAGTGAGCTTTACAGGCAATACAAAAACAATAGGCAAACCTTTGTTTGACCCTAAAAAAGTCTATGCAGCAAAATAGAAAACAAGAAAGAGGATAGAGATTTATGGCTAAAATTAAGATTTGCGCAATAGGAAATTTCAATGATGCTTTAGACGCTACCAATCTGGGAGCGGATTTTTTGGGTTTTTGCTTAATAAATAATTCTCCTAAAAAAATATCGGAGAATATGCTTAAAGATATAGTTGAAAAGCTGCCTCCTTTTGTCGCGCCTGTCGCAGTTTTTGCAGATGAAGATAAAAAAGTTATCGCAAGAATTGTTAAAAAATGTCATCTTAAAAATATTCAATTTAACGGCGCGGAAACTCCCGCTTTTTGCCAAGAAATCCGTTCTGAATTAGGCGTCAAAGTTTTTAAATTTTTTAATCTCAAACAAGAAGGTATTTCTTGCGACGAGATTTTAATTAAATTGCAAGAATATGCGTCTAATATAGATTATTTCCTTTTTGATATTTCTTATTTGGACGGCGAAACCATTAAATATGATTTTGAAATTCTCGCAAAAACCGCAAATATAGGGCTGCCTTTTTTTATATCGGGCAATGTTGCAATAGAGGATTTTCCTGAGATTCTTGAGAAAGCTTCTCCTTTCGGCATTGATACGGATACGGCTGTTGAGAGGCTTCCAAAAAGAAAAGATTATGACAAAGTGAATAGAGCTATTAAGGCGGCTCGCGGATTACGCATATAGAAAAGAGAAAAGAATAGGAGAAAAGGATGTTTTGATTATGAATAAAATCGCAAGGGAAATTTTAAGTATAGAGGCAAGCGCCGTCCAAAATCAAATTCAACATATTGATAAAGATTTTGATAAAGCTGTTTCTTTGCTTAAAAATTGCAAAGGGCGCATTGCTGTGATGGGGCTTGGAAAATCAGGCTTAATCGGCAGAAAAATATCGGCTACTATGTCTTCAATAGGCATACCGTCAATGTTTTTACATCCGTCGGAAAGTCTGCACGGCGATTTAGGAATGCTTATGAAAGGCGATATTGTTATTATGCTTTCATATTCGGGCGAAACGGAAGAAATCAAAAAAGTCCTTCCAATTTTGCATAGGATGAAAATCCCCGTAATTGTAATGACGGGGCGCGTTCAATCCTCAGTGTGGAACAATGTTGAATGTATTATAAATTGCAGCGTCAAAAAAGAAGCATGCCCTTATAATCTTGCCCCGACTGCTTCTACGACGGCTATGCTTGCTATGGGAGACGCTTTGGCTCTTGTCGTCTCAAAAATGAAAGGGTTTAAAAAAGAAAATCTTGCCGTCTTGCACCCTTTGGGCGCTATAGGAAAAACTCTCACAATGCATGTAGCCGATATTATGAGAAAAGGCAAAAACAATCCCGTAGTAAAAGAGAGCGCCTCTGTTAAAGAAGTTCTTTTTATTATGACTGATACTAAAGTCGGCGCGGCAAGCATAATCAATAAAAGCGGCAAATTGATAGGCTTTTTTACCGACGGCGATTTGAGACGGCGTTTGCAAGACAATGATTTGATATTAAGTAAAAACATAAAAGAAGTTATGACAAAATCTCCAAAAACGATTCATCCCGATATTATGGCTGTAGAAGGCGCTTCTATTCTTAATAAATATAAAATAGACAATATCCCAGTAGTGGACAAAAACAATAGACCTGTAGGTATTTTAGAGCAAGGCGACTTGCTCGCTGAAGGAATCTCTTAGTAATTGTTAAATTTGGAGGGAAAATGCCCAAGAAAACAAATAAATCAAAGGAACTCAATGAGCAAGGGAAAAAAGCATTGCCTGCCGGCTTGTGGGTAAAATGTGAGAAATGCGAACATATACTTTTAAAAAAGGAATATGATGAAAATCTATGCGTATGTCCTAAATGCGGACATTATGAAAGATTAAAACCATATCAAAGAATAGAATTTCTTGTAGATAAAAAGTCTTTTAAAGAATTTGATACAAAAATAAAATCAGTTAATTTTATTGATTTTCCGCTTTATGATGAAAAACTTTCACTCAGCGTTCACGATTCCGTCATTACGGGAGAAGCTAAAATCGGCGGATATCAAGCGATAATAGCGGCTATGGATTTTAGTTTTATGGGCGGGAGCATGGGTTCTGTCGTAGGCGAAAAAGTAACAAGAGCTGCGGAAGCCGCGCTTAAAAATGATTGTTCTTTAATTATAGTTTGCGCTTCAGGCGGGGCGAGAATGCAGGAGGGGATAGTTTCCCTTATGCAAATGGCTAAAACCAGCGCGGCTTTGGCAAGGCTTGCCGATAACGGCAACGGTTATATATCCATACTTACAGACCCGACGACGGGCGGAGTGGCTGCAAGTTTTGCTATGCTTGGAGATGTAAATATATCTGAGACAGGCGCTTTGGTGGGTTTTGCGGGACCGAGAGTAATTGAGCAGACTATAAGACAGCAGCTTCCAGACAATTTTCAACGCTCTCAATTTCTTGAAAAGCACGGCGCGGTTGATATTATAGTAGAAAGAAAAAATCTCAAAAGCACAGTAATAAAATTCTTGAAATTTTTTAACAAACAATGAACTATACAGGCAGTTTGACAGAATATGAAAATATGAAACTCGGTCTTTCAAGAATAAGAAATTTCTTAAAAGCCGTAGGAAATCCTCAAAACCGTTTGCGATACATTCATATAGCGGGGACAAACGGCAAAGGCTCTACAGCGCATTATCTTGCAAATATACTTATTGAAAACGGATATAAAACCGCTCTTTACACTTCCCCGCATTTAATTGATATTGCGGAGAGAATTAAAATCAATGGAAAAGATATAAAGAATAAGATTTTTGATTCATTGTTTAAAAAATATCTCGCTCTTGCTAAAAAATATAAACTCTCGTTTTTTGAATATATCACAGCTATCGCGCTTATTTATTTTGCAGAGCAAAAAGTTGAAATCGCCGTTTTAGAAACTGGACTCGGCGGCAGATTTGACGCTACAAATATAATAGAAAACCCTTTGATTTGCATAATAACTTCAATTTCTCTTGACCACAAGGATATTCTCGGTAAAACAATCAAGAAAATCGCTTTTGAGAAGGCGGGGATAATAAAGAAAGGCACAAAGACTATAGTTTCTAATCTATCGCAAGACGCTTTGTCTCAAATTTATAAAAAAACGAAACCTTATATTTTCTCAAAAAATTTTAAAGCGTCTGATTGTCTTAGAACCGTCAAATTTCAAAAGTTCAATTATCAAGCCCCTGACGGAAGTTTCATAAAAAATATAAAACTTCGGATGTTAGGTTCTCATCAAATACAAAATGCCTGCCTTGCCATTTGCGCGTCTTATCTCTTAAAAGAAAAAGGATTTATTATAAACGGCGGTAAAGTCAAAAAAGCTTTGCTCAATACAAATATAGCGGCAAGATTTGATACAAGAATTTTGAAAATTAAAAATAAAACGATTGAATTTATTATAGACGGAGCGCATAATGAGGAGGCTGTAGAAGCTTTTGTTAAACAATGGAAAGAGCGCGGCTGCAATTCTAAAAACGCTCTTTTTATTTTTGCGATGATGAAAGATAAAGATTATAAAAAGTGCATCTCTTTGCTTGCTCCGATTATGTCTTCAGTAGTTTTGCCGAAATTAAAAAGCAAAAGGGCATGTTCTGCGCAAGTTCTAAAAAAAGAATTAGTAAAATTTTTGCCGCCTTCGCATATTTTTACAGCTCCATCGGTAAAGGCGGCTTTAAAAAATATTGATAAGGCGGATATAGCCGCGGCGGTAGGCTCGTTCTATTTAGCAGGCGAAGTTTATAATCTATTAAAGGAGTTTAAATGCAATACTATTTAGGCATAGATATGGGCGGGCTTGGTATAAAAATAGCCGTTGTGAATATTAAAGGGGAAATTATTGACTCTATTTCTTTTCCTACCGATATAAGCGCAAAGCCCGAACACATCATCAAAAGAATGGTTAAAGAATCTCAAAACTTAAAAGATTATAAAAAAGTTCGGCATATAGGTTTGGGGACTGCCGGCGATATTGACTGCCAAAAAGGCATTTTGCGCTATGCTTATAATCTGCCTAAATGGAAAAACATTCCTATAAAAACTCTCTTGCAAAAATATTCAAAGAAAAAAGTTTTTATAGACAATGATGCAAATACTGCATCGCTTGGAGCATTTTATCTTGATACAAAAGCGAAAGCGCAAAATCTCCTATGCGTCACGCTTGGAACGGGCATAGGCGGCGGATTGATTTTGGACAAGAAATTATACAGAGGTTCAAGTTTTAGCGCGGGAGAAATCGGGCATACGACTATAAAATACGACGGCATTGCCTGCAATTGCGGAAATATAGGTTGCGCTGAGACTTATCTTGG
>JAISKX010000211.1 GCA_031260765.1 Endomicrobium sp.
CAATCTATCATTTTACAAAGACTTTCTCAATAAAATAGTATAAGGGGGCGATAATCCCATTAAAAATTAAAAGAGCCTTTTAGTAGGATTTGATTGCCTGTCATGGATTCGCCATTATTTACGGATTTTTGAAAGCATAAATATTCCCAGCGGTAAGAATAGGAAGTTGGGCAGCCATGCGGCTATAAAGGGGGAAATCATATTGTTTTGACCCATTGATTGAGATATAGCCTGCACTCCCCAATATAAAAAAGTGAGAGCCAAAGCAATGCTGAAATTGATAATCTTTCCTATTTTGTTGTTTATGCCTAAAGCAAAAGGTATGCCTATAAGCATCACTATCAAATGGCAGAAAATCATAGCGTATCTGGCATTTAATTGAATGCGGGCTTTTATGGCGGGATTGCCGAAAATCTGCAATTGATTGATATATTTTTTAAATTGCTTCGTAGTCATTGAATCGTATCGGACATCTTCAATTATCAAGTCTTGCGGGTTTAAATGAATATCAGAGTTATATTCTGTAAAAATCATCTCATCCCATAAATCTGCTCCAAATTTTCTTTCAATACCGTTTAAAAGAAACCAAGCATTGTCTTTCCATACAGCCTTTTCAGCAATGAGGAGTTTTCTGATACGAAAATCATCATCATAATCTTCAATTACAATATCTTGCATAATTTGTTTTTTTGTATCTAAATGTCTTGCGCTCAAACGGATATTATTACTTGGAGAGACTATGAAATCGGAAAATTGCGTAATTTCGGCATTAAATTCTTGATTTCGGATTTGTTTATCTATTTTTTCGTGCAGATAGGTTGTTCTTGGTATGATAAATTCCCTTGCCGTCAAATCCAATACGCCTATCAAAAAGCCTATAAAAATAAACATAGTTATGATTTTCCAAAGATTTATTCCCGCCGCTTTTATCGCTGTAATTTCATTTTTTTGCGCCAAATCTCCCAAAGAAAAAAGTAAAGCCAGCAAAGTAGCCATAGGAAAGGCTAATATTGTCTGCCATGGAACTCTTGTAAGCAAATGGGCGAGAATCAAAAGTATAGGCGTTTTATACTGCATATATACGCCTATTCTATAGAATACCTCAGAAATCAACACTAACAATGCAAGTCCGCATGTTGTGAAGATGAAAATTTTAAAAAATTTCTTTGATATATAAAAATAAATAGTTTTCATTATCTTTTAACCATTTTTAAAGTGAAATAAAGTCCAAACAGCATTGCCGCAATATCAGGCAGCCACATTATTATGCCTGCTGGAGCGTAATTTTTTTGCGCTATATTGACAGATAAAATAAACAGCATATAATAGACAATCAAAATGGCGACGCTAATCAAAAGTCCTATCCCTTTTCCGCCTTTTCCGGCAAGTATGCCTATGGGTATGGCTACAAATGCAAAGATTAAAGGAGCTAAGGCAAAAACAAATCTTGTCCAAAATTCAATGCTGTATGCAATATACGGCGTATTTTGTTTTTTATATTCTTTGATTTTCTCTATTATCTCAAAAGAATTTAATTCTTGGACAGATATGCTTTGCCCTTTTGAGAATTGTTGTAAAGATATAAAAAAGGAATAAGATTGAAATGTTATATGCGTCATCTTACGAAGTTCTTCTGCGCTGCTCCTTTGCCAATAACCATTATAAAGCGTCATTTGAACGCCTGTTTTGTATAGCTTTATTGAAGCTGACGAAGCCGTAATACGCCAAGAAACATTGCTGCTTTTTATATCATTGGTATTTACAGCCTTAGATTTGTCGGAAAATTTATATATGCTTATGCCCGACAAAACATTGCCTTCTTTATTTGCCGCATTTGCATAAATGCTATATCCGCCCAAGTTGACAGTGGTTTTTGGAATGAAACTGACAAGCGGACTTTGAGTTAAAATATCTTCAAACAAATCCCTCACCTTATGCTGTAAGAGCGGAGCTATCAAAGTATTAAAAAATATAAGCAATATGGATATAACCGCCGCGATTATTATTATTGGAGAAGTGATAGTGCGGTAATTTAAAGCATTTGCTTTCATAGCGGTAATTTCATTGTCTTCGGAAAGCCGTCCATAAGCCAAAAGAATGCCGAACAATACAGCCATAGGCACTGCAAGGGGCAAAATATTTGGATATAGATAAGAGAAAAGTTGGACAACGGTAAAAAAAGACACGCCTTTTGATAGGAAAAGATTTACGAGGTCAAAAACTCTGTCTAAAAGCAGCAAGACGCTAAAAACAGCTATTGCAAAGAGAAAGGAAGAAAAAAATTCTTTGATGATGTAAAGATGCAGTTTTTTAATCATTAGAACTGCCTTTTTGATTTCCCGTATTTTTAATCAAATAGTCGGCTATAGCTATTTGCGATAAGAATTTCTTTAAAAGCCGCCTATGAGAGCTCGTTTCTTCAGATACGGTAAAGGAGCGGTTTTTGCCCCATATATAAAAGTCTTTTGTATTGTTAAAAATATCGTCTTCAATAATATAGTCAGAGCTAAAAAGGTAGTTTTTGTAAAATGCGGAATTGTCTGCGGCTTGTTCGGATAAAAGGTCTATTCCTTCAGACATATATTTGGTATTGGACAAAGCGAGATTATAAAGCGTGGGCATAATATCCACATGAGAGCCGAAAACGGCGGTATTTATTTCTTTAGTCCTCATAGATTTTGGAATATATAGATAGAGCGGGACTTTTGCTCTATTAAACAAAGCGTCTATTTGATATGTATTATAGCTATGGTCGCCTGTCACAGCTATTATAGTATTGTCGGCATATTTTGAATTTTTGATTTTGCTGATAAATCTCCCCAGCATCTCATTTGTATATTGAACTGTCGCAAATCTCTGTTGAGCATTAGTCATATCTGATATTTTAGTTTTCAGCGCTTCTGGGAGCGTTAAGGGCAAAATTTTATAATCGCTCGGCAAAGTATAAGGCGGATGATTTGTAGTTGTCATAATGTGCAAAAATTTGCTCTTATTATCTTTTGAGAGAGTTTCAAAAACCAAATCAAAAAGATACTCGTCATATATGCCCCAAGGACCTCTTGGCGAATGTTCTTTTACATCAATAGCGCTCAAAGCTTTATCAAAGCCTGAATTTATTGCAAACTCTCCGGTATTTCTCCAACTTGTATTATCGCCGTATATAAAAATCGTCTCATAATCATTTTGATTAAAAGGAGTTACGGCTGCAAAAGGATATTGATTATACATATACTTGGATTGAGATATATAAAGGGAAGATTCTGGTCTCAAAACTATATTTAAGAAAGTCGCTTCTATAGCCTGTATAGTGACAATTCCTTCCGATGTGAAATTATAAAATACAAAATCTTCATCAAAATGCTTCTTTAACTCTCCCAAAACATTAAACTCGGCAGAATTATATTTAAGCACATCGCTTCCAAAACTCTCCATCAAAATCAAAATAACATTTGGCTTTAAATCTGCTACCTGAGAATTTTGGGCTGTTCTTGCAATCAAAGCTTTTTCAGGCTCATCTTGCGGAATTTCCGCTATATCCCTACCTAAGAAATCTGCAAAAGCCTGTCTTATATTGTCTTTATACCCCGTTTGCTCTATATAATCTATATCTTGCCTCTCATTGCTTTTATGCTCTATAGCTCTTTGCAAAGTAAAAATACAATTGATGGCAGTCTTATTTATAAATGTATTTGAAGATATATCAGAATACTGCCCTATTGAAAGCCAAGAGAAAGTTCCTCTTATAGCTATAAAGATTAAAAAAGGCAGGACAATGGATATTACAATCCTAATCCAGAGTTTAGGCAGGGGCAGATTGTCATTTTTTATTTTTAAAATCTTCTTTGAGATGAAAAATATGATGACAAAAGCGGCTATAATGCCCAAAGCTATAAGAAATAAATTGTAATTCTTATAGAAAGTCTCAATCAAAGCTATTGTATCGTCTTCAATAAAGCCATAAATCAAAATATTCAAATGGTCGGCAAAATAAGCGTAAAAATTGAAATCTATAAAAAACAAAATCACAAGAAAGCCAACAAGGGCAGTATAATAAAATCTCAAAATCTCAAAGAATTTAGAAAAACTGTTTGATTTTCCAATAAGAAATAGCATTATAAATACAAGAGCCGCCGGCGCATTAATTCCGGCAATTACAGACAAATCAAAGCGAAATCCCATACAGAAAGCTTTAAAAATATCCGCGCCAAACCCCGTCAAATCCACTCCTTTCTTATAATAAAGGAAGAAAATCAATCTATACAAAGACATAATGCCCAAAAACACAAGGTTGAGACAAACAATTTTCAATAAAATTTCTCTAAATTTTTTCATAATGCTGGGAGTATATCATTTTTTAAAGAAAGTAATAATTTGCACGGTGATATTTCATTGTCTTTACAATGGTCTTTTTGATAATATTTCATCCTATTTGCCGCTGTTGTATCTGCAAAAGTTGATAAAATATTCCAAGGGGAAGTAAAAAACGAAACAAAAGCAAAAAAGATAAAGCTTTGCAATAAAAACCGAATATTCTTGTTATCATAATAACTATTTATTAAAGAGGGATTATGATAGCAAAAACTTTTTCTGCGGCAGTCAATGGCATAGAAGCTGATATTGTAGAAGTTGAAGTCTATATTTCTTCCGGCAATCCTTCTATCACAATCGTAGGGCTGCCTGATATGGCTGTAAAAGAATCCAAAGACAGATTTACTGCGGCAATTAAAAATTCTGGTTTTGATTTTCCTTATTCAAAAAAAGTAGTGGTGAATTTAGCGCCTGCCGACTTAAAAAAAGAAGGCGGCGCTTTTGATTTGCCTTTGGCTCTCGCCATTTTGGCGGCTATAGGCAGAATAAAAAAAGACAAATTGTCCGAGTTTTGCATAATAGGGGAATTGTCCCTTGAAGGCAAAATCAGAGGCGGGCGCGGCTCTCTCCCCATCGCGCTTGGAATGCAAAAAAATCATATAAAAAAGTTGATAGTCCCTTTTGCCAATAGGCAAGAGAGCGCCATTGTCAAAAATATAGAAGTATTCCCTTTTAAAACCCTTTCTGAAGCCGCCTCTTTCATAAATGGAGACCTCGTATTAGAGCCTTTTGTCTATAATCCCATAAATTCTCAAGATTCTTTTTTCAATTGTGAATACGATTTTAGCGATGTAAAAGGTCAGCAAAGCGCAAAAAGAGCTGTGGAAATTGCAGCCGCCGGCAGTCATAATGTGATAATGTCAGGACCTCCCGGCGCAGGCAAAACAATGCTTGCCAAGAGAATACCGTCAATTTTACCCCCTATGACCTTTGAAGAATCCATACAAACAACAACAATACATTCGGCTGCGGGACAAAATTTTAGCGGCGGTTTGATAGTTCAAAGACCTTTTAGAAATCCTCATCATACAAGTTCCGCCGTAGCTCTTGCAGGAGGAGGCGTTTATCCAAAACCCGGGGAAGTAAGCCTCGCTCATAACGGCGTTTTGTTTTTGGACGAATTTGCCGAGTTTAGAAGAGATGCCTTAGAGATTCTAAGGCAGCCTTTGGAAGATAGGCGCATAACAGTTTCCCGCGCAAAAAGCACTATCTCTTTTCCCGCTTCTTTTATGCTTGTGGCGGCTATGAATCCCTGCCCTTGCGGGAATTTTGGTTCGCGCGATAAAGAATGCGTATGTTCTGCGGGGCAAATTGTCAGATATAAAAACAAAATATCTGGTCCGCTTTTGGACAGAATAGATATACATATTGAAGTCCCGGCTTTAAAAGTCAATGAACTTGCAAATTGGACGCACAATGCCGAAAGCTCGCAATCCATAAGGCAGCGCATAATAGAGGCAAGGCTGATACAAAATATAAGGTTTAAAAGCTCTAAAATGTTTTCTAATGCTCAAATGGGGGTAAAAGATATAAAGAAATATTGCGTTTTGGACGCTCAAGCCGCTCAGGTTTTAAGGCTTGCCATAGAGAAATTAAAATTTTC
>JAISKX010000222.1 GCA_031260765.1 Endomicrobium sp.
AAGATAGATTTGATTTTGGTTTCTACAATTACGCCCGATATGTTTTTCCCTGCCACATCGTGTTATCTGCAAACAAAGTTGGGCTTAAAAAACATACCTGCTTTTGATTTGCTTGCCGCTTGCAGCGGTTTTATTTACGGTCTTGCTACGGCAAAGGCTTATATTGAATCTGGAATGTATAAAACTATTCTGCTTGTTGGAGCCGATATCTTATCAAGAATCACCGATTGGACTGATAGAAACACTTGCGTCCTATTTGGAGATGGAGCTGGAGCAATGATATTGACCGCATCGGAAGAAGATGATGATATTGTATCTGTGTCTTTGGGAGCCGACGGTTCTTATAGTCCTCTACTATATATGTATGGCGGCGGTTCAGTTTGTCCCGCGACCGCAGAGAGCGTTGCGGCAAATAGGCATATTATGACTATGCACGGTAAAGAGGTTTTTAGAAATGCCGTTCCGAAAATGGTTTTAGCCGCTCAGCAGGCATTAGAAAAATCTGATAAAAAACTTGAAGATATCCGTTTATTTATTCCTCACCAAGCCAATATGCGTATAATAGAAGCTGTTGCAAAAAAGCTCAATATCTCTATGGACAGCGTCTTTGTAAATATACACAAAACGGGAAATATATCCTCAGCAACCACCATAACGGCTTTAGACGAAGCCATAAAAACAGGCAAAATCAACAAAGGCGAATTAGCCGTCTTAGTAGCCTTCGGCGGCGGCTTCACCTGGGGCGGCGCAGTAATAAGAGTATAGAGTAATAGCAGAGAGGATAGAGGAAAGAATAAAATCAAAATACAAAGAATATAAATTGTTGTTAGTTGTCATTCTGCGCGAAGTCGCAGAATCTATGTAATGCCGTTTAATCAATAATGAAAAGGATAATACAATGAAAGTTTGTTTAATGTTTCCAGGACAAGGTTCGCAATCTGTAGGCATGGGGAAAGATTTATATGTCCAATATCCCAAGGCTAAAGAAATAATAGATTTGGCTGGGGATGAACTCAAAAAAGTTATTTTTGAAGACCCAGAAGATACTTTAAAACTCACAAAATACACTCAGCCTGCAATTTTTACCATAAGCATTGCAGCTTTTGAAGTTTTTAAAGAGAAAATTGATATATCAAAATATGAATTTGTTTCAGCAGGACATTCTTTGGGTGAATATAGCGCATTGTGCGCGGCGGGATTTTTTAATTTTCAAGATGGTCTTGAAATGGTCAAAGCAAGAGGCGGATTTTTGCAAGATGCTTCCGAAACAAATCCCGGAATGATGGCGGCAGTTTTAGGTTTAGATAAAGCAGTGTTGATTGACATTTGCCAAAAAGCCTCAGATTTAGGCATTTGCCAGCCTGTAAATTTCAATTCGCCGGGACAAATAGTTATAGCGGGAAAGGCAGAGGCTTTGCAAAAAGCAATAGAACTTGCCAATGCCGCCGGCGCAATGAAATGCGTAATGTTAAATGTCTCAGGACCATTTCACTCATCCTTGATGAAAGCTGCGGCTGATAATATGGAAAAAGAACTCGCAAAATATGAGTTCAGCGTTCCAAAGTTTCCAACTTATTCCAATTGCGATGCGGCTTTGACTGATGATAAGGCTATAGTCAAAGAAAAGTTAGTCAAACAAATACACAATGCCGTCCTTTGGGACGAAAGCATAAACAATATAATAAAAGCGGGTTATGACAAATTTATAGAAATCGGACCTGGCAAAGTTTTATCGGGACTTTTAAGAAGGATAGATAGAAGCAAAAAAGCGCTAAATATTGAAGATAGCGCAAGTTTAGAAAAAACATTACAAGAACTGGAGGGAAAATGAGATTAAAAGATAAAGTAGCCGTAATAACAGGTTCGGCTCAAGGCATAGGCAGGTCAATAGCGGAAACTTTCGCAAGCGAGGGCGCAAATATAGTAATTTCAGATATTAATTTGGAATTGTCTCAAAAAACTGCAGACGAAATAAGCGCAAAATACGGCGTTCAAACGCTCGCGGTAAGCTCAAATGTCGTCAAATTGGACGACTGCAATAATCTTATAAAAACATCGCTTGACAAATTCTCTAAAATAGATATACTTGTCAACAATGCAGGGATTACTAAGGACAATCTTGTTTTAAGAATGACAGAAGCCGAATGGGACGCAGTGATAGCGGTAAATTTAAAAGGCGTTTTCAATTGTATTAAAGCGATAAGCAAATCAATGTTAAAACAAAGAGAAGGAAGGATAATAAATATAGCGTCAGTTGTAGGGCAGATGGGCAATGCAGGTCAAATCAATTATTCAGCTACTAAAGGCGGGGTGATAGCGATTACAAAGACTTGCGCAAGAGAATTCGCTTCAAGAAATATATTAGTAAATGCCATAGCCCCGGGTTTTATACGCACAGCAATGACAGACGCTTTAAGCGATGAAGCAAAACAGGCAATGGCGCAAATGATACCGCTTTCAAGGCTCGGCGAAGCAAGCGATGTGGCAAAAGCGGCTTTATTTTTGGCAAGCGAGGATTCTTCTTATATAACAGGACATGTAATCGCCGTCAACGGCGGGATGTATATGTAAAATAAAAATCGGGCGAAAATCGCCTTAAAAAGAGAAATAAAATAGGAGGATGCAAAAATGGCAGATACAGAAAACAGAGTAAAGGAAATTATTGTGGAGCAATTGGGAGTTGACCCAGCCGAAGTCGTTCCTACAGCCTCTTTCGTAAATGATTTGGGCGCGGATTCTTTGGATACGGTTGAATTGGTTATGGCTTTTGAAGAGGAGTTCGGTTTGGAAATCCCAGATGAAGAAGCGGAAAAAATTCAAACTGTTGCAAGCGCTATTGAATATATCAATACGCATTCTTCAAAATAAGGATTATTTGTTTTTAAGGTATTCAAATGGAAAAGAGAATAGTAATTACAGGCATAGGGATTGTAAGTCCTATAGGTTCAACAAAAGATGATTTTGCCGCCAATTTAAAAGCCGGCAAGTCTGGTATTTCTTTGATTGAACATTTTGATACCGCAGAATTTTCAACGAAAATCGGCGGAGTAATAAAGGATTACAATCCCGAGCCTTACATTGAAAAAAAGAAAATCAAAAAAATGGCGAGATTTTCACAACTCGGCTGCAGCGCCGCTTCTATGGCTATTGAAGATTCAAAACTTGACCTTACAAAAGAGGATTTATCAAGAATCGGCGTAGTAACAGGAACGGGCATGGGCGGATTGGGAGTGATAGAAGAAGAAGAGCAGGCTCTATTAAGCAGAGGTCCCAAAAAAGTCAGTCCTTTTCTTATCCCTATGCTCATAGCCAATATGCTGCCGGGCGAAATAGCCATAAAATATGGTTTTAACGGTCCCAATTACACAACAACAAGCGCTTGCTCATCTTCAAATCACGCTTTGGGCGACGCTATGAAGATTTTAAGAGCGGGGGAAGCCGATATTATGATTTCCGGCGGGTCAGAGAGCGTCATTAGCCCTTTGGGTCTTGCAGGTTTTTGTTCTATGAAGGCTCTTTCGCAAAGAAATGATACTCCTCAAACTGCTTCAAGACCTTTTGATAAAACCCGCGATGGTTTTGTTATGGGCGAAGGCGCAGGTATAGTGGTTCTTGAAACTTTAGAGCATGCTCAAGTAAGAGGCGCCAATATATACGGCGAACTCATAGGTTTTGGAGCATCCGACGACGCATATCATATCACTGCTCCAGACCCGGAAGGTAAAGCGGCTATTCTTGCAATGGAAGCGGCTATAAAGAGCGCAGGTATTTCAAAAGATGAAGTGAACTATATAAATGCTCACGGAACTTCTACTTCTATGAATGATAAGATAGAAACTTTTGCAATTAAAAAAGTTTTTGGAGATATGGCTTATAAAATTCCTGTTTCATCTACAAAATCTATGACAGGACATCTCTTAGGCGGAGCGGCGGGCGTGGAACTTATCGCAATTCTTCTTTCAATGCGCGATGGTTTTATCCCACCTACTATCAATTATGAAACTCCCGACCCAGACTGCGATTTAGATTATGTTCCAAATAAGGCGAGAATTCAGCAAATAAATTGCGCCATTTCAAATTCACTTGGATTTGGCGGACATAATAGCACAATA
>JAISKX010000224.1 GCA_031260765.1 Endomicrobium sp.
GAGCTGCTCACATTATCAGAGTCCAAAACGGCAGTCATAGCTGGTCTTAAACCTTCTATTTTCTCTTTGCTTCTCATACGCACTTCAAAAGTTTTTAAATCATAATTGCCTGTGTCGGCTGTGGGTTTCCAAGAAGCAAAATTGCCCATAGGCGCTATATAATAAACTTCAAATTGATAAGCTTTCCCCAGAGACGGCAAATATATTTGATATGAATTTCCTTGTTTAATATCTTTCAAATCGTCTTCTCTGACATTAAAGACAGCCCAAAACTCATTGTTTTTTAATATATTAAAAATCGGGAAACCCTGAGAAGTAAGTTCGCCTTCTTTTGCCGCTATTTGCGTAATTTCGCCGTCTATCGGCGCTTTAATGGTCAATTCCCGCACATAAGATGAGACTTCGGCATAGTGTCCTCTTAAAGCCGCCACTCTTTGTCCTGCGGCATTGCGCGTATGATAAGCCTCGTCATACTTTTGTCTTGCTATAACGCCTTGTTCATAAATTTCGGCTATTCTATTAAATGTCTTTTCTGCAAAAGCATATTGTTGTCTTGCCGCCGCCAGTCCTGCATAAGCAGTTCTCAATTTGGCTTGTATTTCCGTTCCGTCAAGTTTTGCCAAGACTTGTCCTTTTTTAACGACATCTCCCTCTTTTACAAGAATGCTAAGCACTCGTCCCGGCACTTTAGACCCGACATCAATAGACTCCCCGTCAATTTGTCCGGAAATAGTTTTCTTATTATCCGCACAAGCCCCCAAAAAAGTCAAAACAAAAATCAAAATAAAAATTTTTTTCATAAATATCTCCTATCTTTTTTATTATTGTTTAAAACTCACTTCCGACAAATTGCAAAGATGTAAAAGATTTGCAAAAGAGCTGTTAAAATCAAAAACTGCTTTCGCTTGTTCTATCTCAGTCTTTTCTAAAACCATTTGAGCGTCTATCACTTCAAGAGAAGTTCCCGTTCTTGCTCTAAAAGCCGCTCTTGCCAACCTGACGCTCTCTTGCGCATAAGCTACGCTCGTTTTTAAAGCTTCATATCTATTTTTTGCGCTTTGGCACTCATAAAAATATTTGTTGATGCCCGCTATAAGCATTCTCTTTGCGCTGTCTATTTGAGAGTCTATAGATTTCAAGTGAGATGCTGAAGATTGTATGCCGTAATAGTCTTGCCCGCCTGCAAATAAGTTTAGAGAAGCCGTAATACCTATAAACCATTCAGGCTCAAGGTCTGACAAATCGTCTTGCAAAAGTTGATATTGTCCGACAGCGCTGATTGTAGGCAAAACATTGCCTTTTGACACTTGATGTTTTTGCTCTAATCCCGCCTTCTTTATATTTAACAGAGCCAAATCATTATTGTCTTGCGCCCTTAAAAGGTAATAATCCAAATCCTGAAACCCGCTAAGCATAGACAAAGCGTCGGTCAATTCCAAATTGCTTGCGTCCGCGCCCAAATCCGCGCCCAAAACAGATATAGCCGTTTCTCTATCAGTCAGCGAAGCTTTATAATCCGCATCGGCATTTGCCGCAGCCGTCATCGCTTTAAAAACCTGAACTTTGCTTACCAATCCGCTGTTATACATTTTGCGCGCATTGTCTAAATGCTGGTCTATATCGTCTTTATAATTTTTCTTTATTTGTATGGACTGCTCTACAAGTTTTACCCTATAATAATCTTCAATTACTGCAGAAATCATTTTATTTCTTGAGTTTTGATAAGCAAGCCTGCCTGCCTCTTTTTGCAATTCCTTAACTTTATAATTTGCAGAAAGTTTAAAACCCGTAAAGATAGGCTGAACGGCGCTTATAAAAATCCTTGTGAGATTTTCGTCAAGCATATTTTTTTCAAAAGAAGGGATGGAAGCATTAAGCCCTTGCGCAAAAGCAGGATTTGCTCCGCCCGCGCCGGTATAAGCCGCCGCGCTTGCTCCTATTATCGCCGAGCGAATATCGTTTAAATCCATAGTAATAGGCTCATTTAATTTCACATATCCGCCGGAAATATCTATACGCGGCAAAAATGTTCCCAGCGCTACTT
Source organism: Endomicrobium sp. (assembly GCA_031260765.1). Classification (GTDB taxonomy): domain Bacteria; phylum Elusimicrobiota; class Endomicrobiia; order Endomicrobiales; family Endomicrobiaceae; genus Parendomicrobium. The sequence goes on from JAISKX010000224.1 coordinate 2,045, forward strand.
TTGAATCAAGGGTAGAACTCTTATACTCTTCCCTTGCGCTTTCAACATTGCCATTATGTCTTAAAGCATAACCAAGCGCCTGTCTCAAAGTAATAGGCTGAGCCGCAAAAACCCCAATGCTTACTGTAAAAACCAAACCCAAACTTAACAAAACTTTTTTCATAAAATCTCCTGTTGTAGATAGAAGAGAGAAAAGAGGAGAGAGAAAAGACGACAAAGTCTTTGCTGTTTTTTCTCTTTTCTCTTTTCTATTTCCTATTTTTATTTTTACCTCAATCTGTTTTTCAAAAAATACCCGCTTGATACCGCTATAAAACAAATTGCCGCCAACCCCGCCGACACTCCGCCCACTGTATATATTGACGCCGTATTAAATGCATCCATAATCTTGCCGCCCAACAATATCCCTATTCCTATCCCCGTATCCCAGCTGACAAGATAAGTGGAACTTGCCGCCGCCCTTCTATTTCTGTGCGCCAAATTTATAAACATCACATTAAAAGAGGGGAAAATCACCCCATAACCAATACCTATAAGAAAGCCCGCTATATAATACATCAACAATGTATTTGGCAGATAAGCCGCAAAAGCAAGCAAAAAATAAGAGCCTGCCGCCAAAATTATGCCGAACTTTATAGTTTCTATAATCTTGCCCTTATCAACATTCTTGCCTGCAAAAATCCTTGAAATTATCAGCCCTATGGACATCACAATAAAAAAGATGCCCGTGCTGCCGCTTTGCCCCAACTCTTTGCTATAGACGGCTATATAAGTGGTAATCATAGAATAAGGTATAGCCAAAAGAAGATAATTGACCCCTATCGGTATGCCTTTAACTATTATAAATCTATCAATGGTAATAGGCTCTTTTTTGGATTTTCTCAAATGCCTCGCCTTTATAAAGAAGGCAAAAACGCAGCCCAAAGCTCCTGTGATAAGCGCCCCGTAAAAAATCACATTAAAATCAAAATTGTCATATATCAAAAGCCCTGCCAAAGGACCTATAGCCATAGCCAAAGTGCCTGAAAGCCCAAAATATCCAAGCCCTTCGCCCTGCCTTAATCTTGGCAAAATATCTATCACCAAAGCATTGCTTGTAGTCATCAAAGAGCCGAAAGCCAAACCGTGCACAATCCTTATAAGAATAAGAAAAGCAATAGTTGCCGCTATAAGATAGCCCGCAAAAGAAGCTATAAAGAAAAAATACATCGCCAAATAAATATGTTTTCTATTAAAAGTATCCGCCACATAAGCCGTAAAAGGCTTGATAAGCACAGATGCAACAACATACAGAGAAATTATAGCTCCCGCCTCAGTCCAGCCAAGCCTAAAATTATCCACAAGATAGAAAGGCAGAGTAGGCATCAACAAGTAAAAAGAAAAGAACAAAAGGAAATTAGAAGCCCAAATACAAATAAAGTTGCCAGTCCACAAAGGGACTCGCTTACGAATGATCCAAAATTGCATATATAAAAACCTCTTATTAGTTAAGGAATGAGCGCGAATTATAGCAAAAAAAGGAAAGTTTAGATAAGTGAATGCAGGCGATACGCAAAACTCATTAAAAAATCAAAGGTTTTTTATGATTAACTTTTGCAAATTTTGGATTGCATATAGCTTTGCATAGCTTAACATAATACTCATTATGAGATGATTACAAGCAGATGTAGAGACGCCCA
>JAISKX010000168.1 GCA_031260765.1 Endomicrobium sp.
CCGCTTGCTGCCAAGGAAACAATATAGAATTAAAAAATCATCACAATGCCTTAGCCGACGCTATGGCTTGCGCAGAATTATTTATATTGGCAGTCAAAAGCGGCAGAAATTTAAAATAAAAAACTTATTAAAACCGCAACTATCCGTAAAAACCAGATAGTTCAAAAATTAAGGAGGACATTATGATGATGTTAGGAGCAATTCTTGGAGATATGGCAGGGTCTATTTATGAGAGGAATAATTTAAAAACCGACAAACCTAAAGAAATCAATTTATTAAATCCTCGCTGTAAATTTACTGACGACACAGTTTTGACTTGCGCAATAGCTGAGGCGGCTTTAAGCGATAGGGATTATAAAAAAGCAATCAAAGAATGGGCATTGCGCTATCCTAATGCCGGTTATGGCGGAATGTTTAGAAAATGGTTTAGGCAAGACAATCCGCAACCTTATAATAGTTTTGGCAATGGTTCTGCTATGAGGGTTAGTCCGATAGGTTTTTTGTTTTATACTTTAGAAGAGACGCTTGCAGAGGCAAAAAAATCCGCTGAATGCACTCATAATCATCCAGAGGGGATTAAAGGCGCGCAAGCCATAGCCGCTGCGGTTTTTATGGCAAGAAATCACAAATCTAAAAAAGAAATCAAAGATTATATTGAACAAACTTTTCAATATAACTTGAGTCAGACAATTGATGAAATTCGTCCGTCTTATAGTTTTGATGTCACTTGTCAAGGTTCAGTTCCGCAAAGCATAATTGCTTTTCTTGAAAGTGAAAATTTTGTTCACGCATTACAAATTGCGATTTCAATAGGCGGCGATTCGGATACTATCGCCTGCATGACAGGTTCAATAGCGGAAGCATATTATGAGCATATTCCACAAGACTATATAGAGTTTGCTTTAGAAAAAATGCCTGATGATATGAAACAAGTTCGAGATTATATGGAGATAGAATTTAAAAAGAGATTAAACATAAGGGGAAACAATGGATTTTAACGACTATTTTGAAACTGATGAGATTGAGACAAATGAAGACGATGTAAATTTTAGGGAAATTTGTATGGGAGATATTGCCCATAATAAATTGTATCGTTCAAGCCATCCTATTATGGATGGGCTGGAAGATATTAAAATTACTTCAAGGGCTTTGGGGGCTGGAATTAAAACCATAATCAATTTTAGCGATGATGTTTCGGGTTTAAAATTATCGCAGGACGCCGCGTGGTATTGGAAACTTGTCAAAAGTAAAAGCGTTATAGCGCTTGGCGCTGATTTTAGATTTATGGACGATTATTTTTGTAAAAAATTTTTCAAAGGCATAGAGTTTATGCTTTCCCATAAGCCGCCCTATCTTATACATTGTTATGCAGGTATGGACAGAACAGGTTTTGCCGCAATGATAATAGAGGCTCTAATGGGCGCAAATATGCAGCAAATAATTGACGATTATCTTTTGTCATACAATTACGGCATAGCCTCAGCCATCAATAGAAAAGATTCAAGAGTAGTAAAAGAGCAATTTAAAACAATCAACAATGGAAAGGAAACAACAGAAGAAAATTTAAAATCCACAGCCTATCTATACTTATCAGAAAAAGTCGGATTACAAAAGGGACAAATAGAGGATTTAAAAAAGATACTCTCAGGCAAAAGAATTGGAAAGTAAAAATCGACATATTTTATATTGATGAAGTTATCATATTTTCCAATATTTGCTTGACTGCGTATATCAAAATATATACTATATCTATATCTTGATAGCAAAGGAGGCATAAAATGGCTCAAATAAACATTAGAATTGATGATACTTTAAAAAGAGATGCGGATAATTTATTCTCAGAGTTTGGAATGAATATGACCACCGCTTTTAATATCTTTTTGCGTCAAAGCGTTAGGGAGAGAAAAATCCCTTTTGAAATCAGCGCTCAAGCAATCCAAGACAATAAACAAGAAAAACTTTTACAATTCTTCAATACTTGGGACAAATCAGATGTTCAAAAAATTCTTGAAACCATAAAAGAAAGAGATAATTTTTCAACAGGGAGGGATAATGCTATTTCTGGATACTGATATTGTCTCATACTATTTTGCGGGAGACGCTATTGTTCGTGATAAATTGTTGGATAATATTAAAGATAATCAAAAGATTTGTCTTACTGCTTTAAATGTTTATGAAGTTGTAAAAGGTTTGCGATATAGCGGTAATCAAAAACAAGAAAAAACCTTTTTTGATTTTCTATCCAATGTTGAAGTCTTTTATCTTGATAAGACAGCAATTCTACAAGCCGCTGATATTTATGCTGATTTAAGAAAGAACGGGAAACCAATCGGCGACGCCGATATTTTAATAGCCTCTATTGTTATGAGCCATGATGGTTTATTGGTTTCCAACAATATAAAACATTATCAAAATATCAAAAATCTCAATTTAACCAATTGGATTTAAATCCAGATTAAAAAGGGGACAAATAGAGGATTTAAAAAAGATACTTTCAGGTAAAATAGAAAAATAGACAAAAAATGTATAATTATATATGGAACTTTAAAAAATTCGCATATTTGGTTAGCAGATTTTTGGGTTTTCATAAATAAATTTTGGAGGATAAAAATGGACA
>JAISKX010000050.1 GCA_031260765.1 Endomicrobium sp.
GAATGACGACATAGATTTCAGCGACAACAGAGTAGAGGTTGAAATTGACTATCTAAGATACTAAGTCAATTTCAATCACGCCGCAGCTTTAGCGAAGGCGGAAAGGCAGACAAAAAAGGCAAAAACTCAAGGCAAAAAGCCGCGCAGCTCTTTACAGAAATTATAAAAAAGTGTATATAGTGCGCTCTTTTAGGAGTTAAATCAAATAATAAGGAGAAGTAATCATGGCTCAAGCAAGATGTATGAAATGTAAAGCGCAAGTAGAGGTTAAAGACCCGCATGATGTAAAAATGAAGAACGGTATGGCTGCAATTTCAGGGGTTTGCCCCACTTGCGGCACAAAAGTCTTTAAAATCGTAGGCAAAAGCAAGTAAAAACAGGACTGTTGTAAATCTCGGAGTCAACTTTTAAAGGTTTTTTAAAGTTGGCTCCGTATTTTTTTGTGTGGAGGCTCTTGATATTATGAATGGACAAACTATTATAGATTGGATTTGCGATGACTTGAAATTACCTCAAAACGGGGTTGGAAACACTGTAGCTATGCTTAGCGATGGCGATACTGTGCCTTTTATATCGCGCTATAGAAAGGAAAAAACAGGCAATCTCACAGAAGTAAATGTCAGAGATATAGATGAAAAATTGCACTATTATATAGAGCTGCAAACCAGAAAAGAGACTATACTTGCCAGCATAGACGAACAAAAAAAGCTCAATGCCGAACTTAAAAAACTCATTGAAAATTGTAAGGAAAAGACGAAATTAGAAGATATATATCTCCCCTATAAGCCCAAACGCCAAACCAAAGCCACAATAGCTAAAGACGCAGGTCTTGAACCTCTTGCCAATGCCATTATGGAACAAAAAATCTCTATGAAAGAAAATCGCACCGAAATCCTTAAACAATATCTAAACCCCAAAAAAGGCATAGACACCATAGAAAAAGCCGTAGAAGGAGCTATTGATATAGTTGCAGAACAGCTTTCCGACAATGCTTCTCTTAGGGGTCTTATGCGCAATTTCATTTTAAATACAGGCAGTATTCGTTCAAAAGCAGTCAAAGCCGCTCAGGATATAAAGACTAAATATAGTATGTATTATGATTACGGCGAATCCCTTAAAAGCGTTCCCGGACACCGCCTTTTGGCTATAAGGCGCGGGGCAAAAGAGAAAATTCTTACTTGGAAAATCGTCCTTGAAGATGAGCAGGCTGTGGAAACCCTCTTGTCCAAAGTTGCTGTCAATAATAATTCTCTCTTTTATCCCGAACTTTTTACAGCAGATCAAACCGCTTATGATAGGCATTTATATCCCTCTTTAGAGGTTGAGATTTTCTTAGCAAAAATGGAAGAGGCGGACAGGGACGCTATCAATGTTTTTGCCGAAAATGCCAAAAGCATATTGCTTGCCCCTCCTGCGGGACATAAGATGATTATGGGTATAGACCCTGGTTTTAGGACAGGCTGTAAAGTGGTGGTGATAGATATAAATGGGAATTTTAAAGAATATCATGCAATTTTTCCCCATGAGCCGGCTTCAAGGGTGAAAGAGGCTGAAGAGATTTTGGTTGATTTGATAGAAGAATATGATGTTGACCTTATCTCAGTAGGCAATGGGACGGCTTCCCGCGAGACAGTCGCTTTTGTCAATCCCATTTTGCAAAAGCATAATTATAAAGCGAAACTTGTGGTGGTAAGCGAGGCGGGCGCTTCTGTATATTCAGCGTCGCCTCTTGCTACGGCGGAATTTCCAGATTTGGATGTCACAGTGCGCGGAGCAATCAGTATAGCGAGAAGATTGCAAGACCCGCTGGCAGAACTTGTAAAGATAGACCCAAAATCCATAGGAGTTGGGCAGTATCAACATGATGTAAATCAAGTTCAACTCAAAAAACAGCTTGACGCAACGGTGGAGTCTTCAGTCAATTTTGTAGGGGTGAATCTAAATTCCGCTTCTGTGGAATTGCTCTCTTATGTGGCTGGTATAGGCAAAACCACTGCAAAAAACATAGTTCAGCATAGGACAAAAAACGGCTCTTTTAAAAACAAAGCGGATTTAACCAAAGTGCCGACTCTTGGCGATAAGACTTTTACTCAATGCGCAGGCTTTTTGAGAATACCCAATTCCGACAATCCTTTGGACAATTCCGCAGTTCATCCTGAAAGTTATCATATAGTGGAGAGAATGGCTCGCGATTTGAGCGTTGATATAGGCGGTTTGGTAGGCAATGAGGGTTTAATCAATCAAATATCGGTAAAAAATTATGTCAGCGCCGATATAGGCGTTTTGACTCTAAACGATATAATAGGGGAATTAAAAAAGCCCGGCGTTGACCCGCGCAAAGATTTCTCAAATATAGAGTTTAGTCCCGACATCACCACAATAAATGACTTAAAAGAAAATATGGTTTTAGACGGCATAGTAACAAATGTCACGAATTTTGGAGCTTTTATAGATATAGGCGTTCATCAAGACGGGCTTGCCCATATATCAAAACTCAGCTCAAAATTCATAAAAAATCCCCAAGAGGCTGTATCAACAGGGGAAAAGTTAAAGGTAAGAGTGTTAAAAGTGGATGCAGAACTTAAAAGAATAAGCCTTGAAGTCGTGCAAGGTTAAGGAAGCGCTTCCTTAATCAGAGTTTTCTTTATTAAATATGCCGTATTTCAATACGCCGTATTTGCAAATATCAACACATTTGCCGCAAGCGATACAGTCTATGCTTTTTATATAGCCTGTTTTCAACATATTCTGTATATCCAAATTCATTGGACATTGTTTATCGCACATACCGCAATGGACGCATTTTGAAGGGTCTGATTTGATTTTTAATGATGGGTAATTTAAAACATTCTTGATTATTGTCCCCACGGACATCACAGGAGCAAGCCAACATAAAGTATGGCAAAATGTCCGCCGCCCAAAAATTATGCTTGTGGACGCCATTAAACTCGTCATCCCCCAAAAAGCATAAAAATCGTGAGACCCAAACATAGGGATAAATTTTCCGTCCGTCAAAAACAAAAACAGGGGGTCAAATGTCTTGACGCCTCCTGCTCTTATAAACAGCGCTATAATCGCTATAAAACACGGTATCCAAATAAAAAATTTAACAAAGCGTTTTCGGCTGTATTTTGCCTTTTTATCATTTGCAATAGCGCAGCATTCTTCAATGCCTGCGCACGGGCAAATCCAGCCGCAAAAAGCGCGTCCAAAAAAAAATGCCGCTATAAACTGCGCGGCAATTAAAATGAAACAGCCTGCAAAAATCCCATACACGCTTGCATAAACCGCCAAATAAGGCGAAAAATAAAATACCGTAATAGGAAAAAACAGCAAACTCAAACAAACCATCGCCGTCCGTATTTTCTGTCTTTTACTTTCAATTTTCAATTCATTCATATATTCTCAATTTATTTTCAGTTTTTTATTCCAATACCAAATCTTTGGAATCAGCGCCAGCGCTTCCTTCAGGCTGAGATTTTGGAGCCGCATCTTTTCCAAATGGGCGCCCGTCAAAATGTCCGAATTTTATGGAGATTTGGACTTCGTGATAGTATATCGTTTTGTCAGACCCGAGTTGTTTGGCAAGCGGGCTGTCATCGCCGTAAAAAGCATAAATCAATTGGAAACCGCCCAATTCTATGCCTGCGCCTACAGTTGGATGGAATTTGTTTAAGCCTGCGCGCAATGCAATCGGGGACAATCTGTATTCTATGCCTATGTGAAATCTGTCGGCAAAGTCGGGCTCGTAAGTTCCAAACAAGTCTCTCAAATCTATCGCAAAAGTAAATCTTTTGTCAGCTTGAAAATATTTGTCTTTCCAATAATAAAATTTTTCCGGATTGTAAGCGACGCCTATATTAAATTGAGGCGCGATATAGGCATTTTCTGTAAAGCTTGAATCTGAAGCCGATTTTGGATATTTGGCAATCACATTATTATAATTGATTCTTGTAAAAACATCGCTTATCTGTAATCCAAAATTCCATTCCGGCGTCCAATGATAGATGCCGCCTAAATCTATGCCGAATCCATTGCCGCTTAAAACAGCTAAATTGAGCGAGTCAAGATTATTTTCAAGGGCGCCCACATCGTCTGCGCTAAGAGAGACTATTTGGCTTGCCTTTACTCTATAAATGTATTTGAGATTTACGCCTACGGACAATTCGCCGGGAAGCTGCAAGGCGGAAAGAGATTTGAATCTATATGCCAAGGGAACATCAAAAGTGCCTGTGACATAGGTATTGACCACGCCCGTTGCGCCTACGCTGCCTAAAATTTTATTTATTATGCTTGCATCAAATCTGCTTTCAAGCTCGCTGATAACATCTTCAAGACTTTTGTTGCCGTTTTTTAAATCAGCAATGAGATTTTTTACTTCATCATCTCCAAAACTATTGTAAAGGTCGGTAATAGCCGAAACATCGCCGTTTTCTATTCTGTTTAAAAGGGATGCCAACTGTGGAATGCTCAAATTGCTGCCTAAATCTTTTAAAATATCCGGCGGCAAAACCGAAATAATATCCGATTCTGTAATCAACGATGGGTTTTTTTCTGCAATCAAGGCAAGTTGAAATACATAGTCCGGCACGCTAATGCCGATATTTACGCCTATATCTGCCGATATAAATTCTCCAAAACCGAAACTTATTGAATTGTTTTCCAAAGAGAGCGGACTTGATATGAAGAAAAGATTTGGCAAAGACAAGCTTAAACTGATATCTTTATCGCTAAAATCATCTTTAATCTTTTGAATATCCTTCGCTTTAATCCCATCCGAGCCGCCTTTAATGTCAGAAGCTTTTTTAATTACATTTATAGTTTCATTAGCGGTAGCCGCATTGATAGAAAGAATTTGCAATAGCCAACTCGTCCTCTGAGTAATCCCCGCAGGATTATAGAAAACGGCGTTTTCATCATCGGAAACAGCTGTAAAAGCCCCGCCCATACCCATAGGACGAATACCTTTTATCATAATCCTATCGTCTTTTACCAAAGCAAAAGCATTACCCGCCAAAAACACAAATCCAAAAGCTAAAACAAATATTCTTTTCATTTATAACTCCCTTAGATAACCGCAATGCTCTGCATTGCCTGCGCGGGAATGTATCAAATTGTCGTTCATTTTTCAATTTATTATATAATCAGCTTATGAAAT
>JAISKX010000071.1 GCA_031260765.1 Endomicrobium sp.
GAATTGACTATGATTCTGAATATGAATATAAAAAGTATTGTTAAAATAAAAGCATTTAGCAATATGTTTGAATTCACATATCGCAAATACAGTAATGACAGAGTAAAAACACCAAGACAAATGAAAAAAATCTTAATCAATATTCTTACTATTGAATTAACATCCCCCATAATTTGTATCCCTTTCATCATTTAGTCCTTTTACTTTGATATTTACTTCGGATACCCGAATTTTTTCATCAACCTTATTAAAATATCATTGTGATTTGTGATTTCGCCTTTGGAGTTTGTCTTTATCCAATCTGCTAATTTGCCGTTTTCAAATACTACTTCTGCTAATTGTTCATCGGTATATCCAGTCAATCCATTATCAGAAAGATACTTTTTAACAGATGTGAACACTTGAACTTCTTTTAGTTTGTCTGTTGCTGAAACGAATTGCTCAGGCGGCAATGCCGATTTTTTCATTTTCGATTCGGCTTTTACTTCTTTTGATTGTTCAATTGTTTTTTTAGTTTTAGTCGTTTCGGATTTTATACTTGAGTTAATTGGCATGCCGAATTTATAATTTGCTCCAATCCCGCCTGACCATCCGTAGCCTATGCCAAAATCTGCTCCTACGCTCGCAAAAATTGAAACTGCTTTGCCTATTTGATACTCTCCGCCAATTGAAATTGCTCCTTGAATTGAGTCCTCTTTTGTTCCTATGTTTTCTCTTTCTTATTCGCTCTCTTTGATAGTGTATTTTGGTTCTGCCCCGCTTACTAAGAATATCCCATAAAGCCTGCCAAACCAATTAAAGTTTTTATTTGCGCCTAAATTGCCGCTTAAACCTATTCCAATTTTTGTTTCTACTCTTAATAGGTTATCGGACTTTATTATGGAATAATCATCAATCTTTATATCATCATTCATTGCCATTCCGCTTTGAAAGCCTAAAAATGGTTTGATTTTTATAGTAGGTGTGAGCGGCATCACATATTCTGCCTCGAAGCCGCCTTTTATTGACTTGCTGTCAAAAGATAAATCATCTGCTGTTTCTATTGTGTAATTTTGAAAGCCCATTGAGAGATTTGCTTTTATATTGATAGGACTATTTTTGATTTCAAAAAAACCGCCGTATAAGCCGACTTCCATTTCGCTCATTGCGCCTTTTTCGTCCTCTTCTTTCATATTGTTATAACCATATCTTACAAAAAGACCGCCTAACAAGTTTTGATTTTTATATAAATCTACTCCCGCTGTTGCGCCAAAACCATTGACGCTAAAATCATCTATACTTTCACCGCTTCCATAAAAACCAACCCAAGCAGAGCCTTTTTGTCCTATGCCTGCTGAAAGACGATTATATATATCGTCAATCCCATAAGACTTTGCGGAAAGAGAGAGAGAATTGACAAGAAATTTATCTAAAAATCTAAATCCAAGTATGTCCAACCATAATACATCGTAATAGGCTATATATGGCGATCCGTCATATATTCCCGTTTCTGAATATTGTCCTTCGCGCAGTCTATAATGACTTCTATCATAATCAATATTTTGTAAATTGTTTATTGTTAAACCCCTGTTGTTCCAGTATTCTACGCCATCTATTATTTCTCCTCTTGTCTTATATATCAATGGAACAGATTTACTTTCTTTGGGATAATCTCCAAAAGTTCTAATGTTTAAAAAACTTCCTGGCATAAATGTAAAAGTGCTTCCTTGTATTATGTCAATTACTAAACCATTAAGATTGAGACCGGCAAAAGTAATCACTTCAAAATATTTAAAGGCGGCGGTTGAGTTTAGCAGATTCAAATTTAAATTAATTTCCAATGTCCCGCTGATAGTTGCGCTGGCTATTTGAACATAATGAGCATGAAACTCATTATCATTAGTATCAACAAAAGATAACTTTGCGCCAGATTTTATAGTTAAATTTCCATTGGGAAATGTTGTTAGAGATAAAACTCTTATCGTTCCCGCTTCAATTATCAAATCAATACCAAAAGACTCGAGCCGTCCAGCAAAAATCACATCGCCCATTCCAGATTTTGTAATTCCCATATTATACCCATCCGCAGTTATCCCGCCTTTAAACTCAATTTTGCGTCCATTGTCTGCAAAAAGATTTAATTCAGAACTCCGCAATCTTATCCCATAATTCCCCTCAAACAAAACATTGCCGCTATCGGCTTTTATTGTGATTATTGAATTTCTTGCTGTAATTGCATAACCATCATTATTTAGAAAATTAACCTCCCCGCCTCCAAAGGTAATTGTTGAATATTCAGCATAAATAGCGCCGCCGTCAATGTCAGAGCCAACAGAGGAGTTGTTTGAAAAATTAACTTTTTGAGTATTGAAAGTTATGTTTGAACCAATAGCATGAATCACCCCGCCGTTATCAACATATGAGTGAAAATTATTAAAATCGATATTTCCCATAAAATATAAACTTCCTTGTAAATTAAATCCCTGATATCCATTACCGTTTAAAGTCCTTGCCCCTGAGACCGCCCCTCTTATTGTGCCGCTTGTCGGAGTCATAGTTAAATTCGCTTCATAAGTTATATTGTCAGTCAATGTAATATC
>JAISKX010000205.1 GCA_031260765.1 Endomicrobium sp.
TGCCTTCAATTTCCATTGGGGCATACATATTTTCTGAATAAGTTTGATGATGTCCGCTTATGGCATATAATTCTTCGCTGGCTATGTGGGGTGTGGCTAAGAGTTCATAACCATGTTCAAGATGAAACTTTTTCCAATAGTTTTCTATGATGTCTCTAACCAAAGCGCCTTTTGGATGCCATAGAATGAGACCTGCGCCTACTTCGTCATGTATGCTGAAAAAGTCCAAATCCTTACCGATTTTGCGATGGTCGCGCTTTTTTGCTTCTTCAACTTTGAGCAAATAAGCGTCCAAATCCTCTTTTGTAAAGAAAGCTGTGCCGTATATTCTTTGCAATTGCTCTTTATTGGAATCCCCCCTCCAATATGCGCCTGCAACCGATAAAAGTTTAAAATGTTTAACCTGCCCTGTGGATTTTATATGGGGACCCCGGCAAAGGTCTGTAAAATTGCCGCATTGATAGATATTGACAGTATCATCTTCTATGCCTTGGGCAATTTCGGCTTTAAATTTCTCGCTTTTCGCGATGAAATCTTTAATAGCCGCCTCTTTTGATATTGTAGTATGGACAAAAGGATAGTCCTTTTTGATGATTTCTCTCATTTTTTCTTCAATTTTGGGCAAATCCTCAGGCACAAAACCGCTGGGTTTGTCAAAATCATAGTAAAAACCGTCTTCAATGGAAGGTCCTATAGCTACTTTGGTATCAGGAAATAACTCTGTTACAGCCGCCGCCATAATATGCGATGTGGAATGGCGCAATGTGTCTAAATCTTGTTTGTCCTTCATAAATCCCCCTATTTTTTGACTATATTTTGATTTTCATGGGCAGAGTATATCATATTCCTTGCGGGAAGTCGTTAAATGTTGTAATATCCGATTTTCGTTGAAAAAATTGTCAGGAGGTATTTATATGAATGAGCAGGAATTGAAGAAATTAAAATTATTATCCGCAAATATACGCTTAGATACTTTAAAATGCATAAAAAAGTGCGGATACGGACATCTCGGAGGCTCTCTATCCATAGTGGAATTATTGAGCGTCTTATATGGAAAACAATTGAGATATGACGCTAAAAATCCTCAATGGGAAGGTCGGGATTTTGTAATCCTATCAAAAGGACATGCGGGCCCCGGGCTTTACAGCGCTCTTGCCAATGTTGGATTTTTTAGCAAGGATTGGCTTTTGACTTTAAATGAAGGCGGAACAAAACTCCCATCTCATTTGGATAGAACAAAAACGCCCGGTGTGGATATGACTGCCGGCTCTTTGGGTCAGGGGACTTCTGCGGCAGCTGGGGTGGCAATAGGACTTAAACTGAAAAAAGCGGAGATTGCGGGTCAAGCCCGCAATGACGACACTGAGAAGATTGCGGGTCATGCCCGCAATGACGACACTATAGGGCAATTGGTATATGTAGTAGTAGGAGATGGAGAGTTAAACGAGGGGCAATGTTGGGAAGCTTTTCAATTTATAGCTCACAATAAACTCAATAATTGCATAGTGTTTATAGATGAAAACAAAAAACAATTGGACGGTTGGACAAAAGATGTAATAAATCCCTTTGATATAGAAAAGAAAATGCAAGCTTTCGGCTTTTTTACTCAAAAAGTTAAGGCGAATGATGAAATTGCCATTGATAATGCCATTGAAAAGTGCAAGTCAATCAAAGACAGCGCGGTTTGCATAATTCTTGATTCTATAAAAGGGCAAGGCATCAAGTATTTTGAGGATATGATAGACAATCATTCTGTAAAATTTAACACCCCCGAAAATCTCAAAGCGGCAGATGAGGCTATTGAGGAATTGGAGTCTATCATCAATCGCTACAATTAAACCCCAAAGGGGTTTTATGTTTTTAATAACCGCGTATTGCCTGCAAGGCAATGCGTGGACATAGGAGGGCAAATAAAATGTTTGAATTGGATAGAGAAAATAAAAACGCTCCTGAAATGAGAATGGCAGTAGTAAGCGCCATACAGGATTTGATGAAAACCAATGCTCAAATAATAGCTTTAGAAGCGGATTTAGGCTCGGCAAGCGGGTGGGCGAAAATCAAAAAGACTAATCCCGACAGATTTATAAATGTCGGCATAGCAGAAGCCGATATGGTAGGCATTGCGGCAGGTTTGAGTTTAATTGGTTTTATACCTTTTATTCATTCTTTTGCGCCTTTTGTTTCAAGGCGGGTTTTTGACCAAATCTTTATTTCCGGCGCTTATTCTCAAAACACTATAAATATATATGCCTCAGACCCCGGCTTTACAGTGGCGGCAAATGGCGGAACTCATACGACTTTTGAAGATATCGCTTTATATAGAACCATACCAAATGCTTTGATTTGCGATGCGGCTGACTATGTTCAAATGCGCTGGATTATCAAGAATTTTGCGGACTTAAAAGGTATTCATTATGTGAGGGCAAATCGCAAGCCTATTGCCAATATATATAAGGAAGGAAGTGAATTTGAATTCGGCAAAGGCAATATTTTGAGAAAAGGCAAGGACATTTTGATTATATCCGCCGGGCAGCTTGTGTCCGACGCTTTAAATGCCGCTGAAAAGCTTGAAAAAGAAAATATCAGTGTAGAAGTGATAGATATGTTTTGCATAAAGCCTTTGGACAAGAATTTGATTTTAAGTGAAATAAAAGGCAAAAAAGCAATCATTTCTTATGAAAATCATTCAATCATAGGCGGTCTGGGCAGCGCAATTGCAGAAGTTTTGGCTGAAAATGCCTGCGCAATTCCTTTAAAAAGAATAGGAGTAAATGATAGATTTGGACAAGTCGGAACGGCGGATTTTTTGCAAAAAGAGTTTG
>JAISKX010000210.1 GCA_031260765.1 Endomicrobium sp.
ATAGAATGGCTTTTTATTCTATGGATTTTGGAAATTTCACACTCAATGCCGTAAAAGATTCTTCCGGCAACTATAATATTTCATATAAATACGGCTCTAATAATGAAGCCCGCATAGAAATAAAAAACGATAATATCCTTGATTTGAAATTGTTTATCCGCAAACGCCATTCAGGCGGCATATATATTGATAAAAATTTAGGCATAATTAAATCCAATATTATAGACATTAAGGTCATTGATTTCCCTCTAAACCCATTTTATAAGGACAAGCCGCAAGGAAGCGTGGGCATATCGGGCTATATAGATAAAGAGACGGGAGGCTCTATACATTTTAGACTTTCTGGATTTAAAACAGACTCAATAGCGCAATTAAATGCTTTGGGCAGTTTGACGATGAAAGACGGGGAATATATTTTAACCAGCTCAGACGACGGAGATTTTATTTCGCTAAACGCCGCTATAAAAGATTTCAATATTCTTTCCGCCGACTTTACATTCCATAGAATAAGATTATCAAATGTTGTCCGCGCTTTGGGGTATGATAGAAATTCTTTTTCAGGTTTTACAAACGGCGCAATAAATTATAAGAGGGATAAGTCTTTGGATTTTGATATACAAATTTCCTCAGGCGTATTTTATTATAACAATCGTTTTAGCGAATGGATTATGAAAGGCTCGGCAAGCGCGGCGAAAATAGAATTGCAGCGCTTCTCATTGAAGAATTTAAAACAAGAAAATATCGCAGATATTTCGGGATTGATTGATTGGACGAGCATAGGCGCTAAATCAAATATCAAAAGCAAAATTGATAAGCTGCAAATCAAAGATTTTGTTTTCTCTTCAGATATTAATTTTAACGGAATTTTATATTCTGAAAACCAAATCAAAGGAGATTTGAAAAATTCGTCTATTCAAATCAACGGTCTGCTTTTTCCTTCGCTTAAATCCGATATGACTATTTCAAAAAAAAGAATTGCTCTTGACGATATTGAGTCTGACAATGGCTTAAAAGGGGAAATAAAATATGATTTTGAAAATGATTTTATATCGGCATACCTTCAATTTAAAAACACAAATATCTCAAATATAGTCAATGGATTGTCGAGCGGTTTGTTGATTGCAAATGCTGAAATTCTGGGAGAAAGACAAAATTTAAAAATCTCAGCAAGCGGCTCTTTAAGAAAAGGGACATATATGAAGAGTCCTATTTCCATAGATTTTAAGACCTCTTTTGCAAAAAATGAAATGACTCTTGATAAGCTCAATGTCATAAGCAATAATGCTAAACTTGCGGCAAACGGCAAATATTCTAAGATGGATAACATTGAATTCTCTTATGAAAATATAACAAAAGATTTAGCCGAAAAATTCTTTAAAATAAAAGTCCCAATTCAGGGCGGAAAGTTTTCAGGCGGCGGGAAACTCTACAATACATATAATGGCGACAGCATTAAAATGATTGTCAAAGGTTCTGATACTGTTGTGTCTAATATTAAGATAGATAATTTCACCTCCGATATAAATATCAATCAGAACATAATCTCAATAGGCAGCGTTTCTGTAAAAATGGCTAATGCTCAAATAAAACTTCAAAACGCCCAGTATAATTTTAAAAGCGGAGACTATTCTTTAGACTTGGAATTGATAAATACAAATTTCGGCTTCCTAAACATTTTTGGCAAAACCGTTATTTCAGGAAATATAGACAAGGATATGTATTTGGGGACTATTAGATTAAACGATTTTTGGATAAACAAATATAAAATCAGCTCTTTTGATATGAGGTATAAAGTAGAGGGCAGTTCTATAACTTTGGTTTCAGATGAGTCAAAAACAAAAGTGGATTTTGACGCTTCGGCTTTATTTGATTTGAAATCGCGCTTAGTCATAAAAAGTTTTAATCTCTCTTATCTCAATACAATTATAAGCGCCGACGCCGTATTTGATAGGAATGATTTTAGAGCTAATGTAAAAGGCTCTAATATAGATATTGATATAATCGGCGACATTTTAAATTCTCCCATAGATATTCTCGGCAATGGGAATTTATTGTTTCAAAGTTCCGGAACTTTTAAGAATCCTTCAATCAATTTGTCATTAAATGTCTATAATGGCTCAATAGCGCGCGTTCCTTTTGATTATGCGAATTTTGTCGTAGATATTCATCAAAATTTAGCGTCTATAAAAGCGGCAAGAGTCGTCAAAAGAAATGAAATGGATTTATCCATTAGCGGAGAGTTTCCATTTTGGTTAGACGATTCGGTAAAAGAAGTTATGATGAAGAAAGCTGTGAATATAAAGTATGATTTTTCAGATTCTAAATTGGCTGTTTTAAAATATCTATCGGATGGTTTTGTAGAGTCTAAATCAGGCAGAGTATCGTTGAACGGAAATATCAGAGGCTCTTTAAATGAGATGTCTAATAGCGGCAGATTGATTATAAGCGGAGGCTCTCTTAAATTTCAAGACTATTTATCAAATATGAAAGATGTCAATATAGATATAGAGTTAAAAGACAATGATTTAAAAATAAATCAATTTTCGGCAAAGTCCAGCGCGGGAACTCTTATAATAACAGGCGGGGTGGATTTTGATTCTTTTGAAATCAAAGAGTTGAATTTGAGGGCGCGCACGCAAAATGGAGGCATACCGATAAGCATTTCGCAGCTTTCAATCCCTTCTACAATAATTTCAGACATTGTCTTAAAAGATGTTTCAAAAGCCGAGCCGACTTTTGATATTTCAATTACAGGGCATGCGGATTCGCCAAAAATCAGCGGGAATATCATTCTTGAAAAGTCAAGATTTAATTATCCGCCGCCCAACAATAATTTCTCATCGGATTTTAGTTTTATACCGCCGAACGCCCAATTTGAAATAGATTTATTGACTGGCAAAGACACTAATTTTGAGAACGCCATTGTAAATGCAAGGATAAATGGTGCGGTAAAATTTAGAGGGACATATTCAAACATCCAAGTTCAAGGCGATATAAATACTCAAAGGGGGACTTTGACTTATCTTGGAGCGGCTTTCAATATAATTGACGGTAGAGTTGAAATTATTGATAAGACTGTTTATATTTCAGGCGAAGGAAAAACAGAAGTGTCCGCTGATGGAGGAAAGAGTTCCGACGAAGTGACTCTTACTATAATAAGGTCTGATACGGAACATTTGAATCTCAAATTCACTTCAAGGGACAATCCTTCTATGGATTCAAGGACTATTATTGCTAAAGTTTTAGGTATTAAAATTGAAGACACAAGCATCAAAAACGAGGACAATTCAAAAAAACCGTCAAATCCTGAAGATACAAATTGGACGGGTCTTACAAATTTTGAAATACAACAGCAGGCTGTGCGCTTAATCAATTCTAATTTTGTAGTTCCTCTTGCAAGGACGCTGCTTAGAAGAACAGGAATAGTGGACAATCTAAAAGTATCTTATGTTGAAACAAGCGCGTCTAATGCTTTGAGTGGGGAAATAAGCGGGGCAAATTCCGATGGAGGCTCTGCGGTAAATCCAGAATCAAATGACCCGGCTCTTGCAGCGGCGGCTGCAGACGCCAATAGTTATACTTTGGCTAATTTCCTTTATGGCACCAAATATACAATTGAAAAAAACCTAACAAATCAAGTGGCTTTAGGCTATTCTTTACTATTTGACCAATTGAATAATCAACTTGATTTAAGGCATGGTTTGGAGTTGACATATAGACTTACAAACAATTTGTCTTTAACAGGAAATTATGAAATGCAATCTGAAAACTTAATGCGCCAGCCCGATAGAAGAATTATGATACGCCATCAAGTAAAATTCGGCGGCGGCGGCGCAAGCAAACAAAGTTCCGACACAATCAAAAATTAAAAAGGCGCGTCATTTATAATGATATAATCCGCGTCCCGCAATTGAAAAAACAAGGAGAGGTGGCCGAGCGGTTG
>JAISKX010000220.1 GCA_031260765.1 Endomicrobium sp.
CCCTTTCCCGCTTCGCGGGACTTCCCCCGCAAGGGGGGCAGCGGGTGAATAGGAGATTCAAATGATAATCAAAAAAGACCAATCCACAATAATTTCTTATTTTGAAGACGCCTCAGGCATGCGCGGCGCTTTTGCCGATTTTGCCGCCATCGCCGAAAATGAAAAAGACATATCCGATTTTCTTATAGAAGCCTCAAATAAAAAAATCCCCGTCACAATAGCCGCCGCTTTAACCGCTAATACAGGCGCAGGTCTTGCTTTCGGCGGGGCTGTCTTATCCTTAGAAAAATTAAATCAAATCGGCTCAATACAAAAAATAAACAATCAATCCGCTTATATAAAAGTGGGCGCAGGCGCAAGGCTTGCCGATATAAAAGACAAAGTTTTTAAAGAAGGCTGGCTTTATCCGCCTGACCCTACTGAAAAAAACTCTTTAATCGGCGGCAATATATCCACCAATGCTTCAGGCGGTAGAAGTTTTAAATTCGGCTCTACAAGAAAATATGTCAAATCTCTAAAAATAATTTTTACAGACGGCTCTTCATCTCAAATTGAGAGAGGCAAATACAAAGCGGATTCAAACGGCAAAATATCTTTTGATACAGACAAAGGCAAAAAAGATATTGTTTTGCCCAAATACAAATTGCCTCATATCAAAAATGCCGCAGGTTATTATAATGAAGACAATGCCGATTTAATAGATATTTTTATAGGCAGCGAGGGAACGCTTGGCGTAATAGCAGAGGCTGACTTGTTTTTAATCCCTGCATTTAAAGAATTATTCGGCGGCGTCATATTTTTTAATTCGCAAAACGCCGCTTTTGATTTTGCCGCTCAAATAAAATCAAAAGTCTCTCTACTTCGTCATTGCGGGCTTGACCCGCAATCTCATCCAACGCAATGTGGATGGTCAACGGCGGAGATTGCGGGTCAAGCCCGCAATGACAGAGGTAGTATAAATCCAATGTCTTTGGAATATATGGATAAAAATGCTTTGGATTTAGTCCGTCCTTTCTATCCTCAAATTCCTTCAAAATCCTGCGCCGCTATTATGTTTGAACAAGATATTTATGACGGCGATAATGCAGATGATTTTCTTGAAAAATGGCTTAGTTTTATGCAGGCAAATTCTATAGATGAAAACAATATATGGTTTGCCCAAAATTCGCGCGAAATGCAGAAATTCTTACAATTCAGGCATAAAATACCTGAAACTGTAAATGAAATCGTCCAAAAAAACAAAATCCCAAAAGTAGGCACAGATTTTGCCGTCCCTCAAGAGCATTTGTCTGAGATTTATGATTTTTGCGAAAAAGAATTTAAAAAATCAGGCATTTTCTACTTAATATTCGGACACATAGGGGAAAATCATCTCCATGCCAATATAATAGCCTCAAATGATGCAGAATTTCAAAAGACAAGGCAAATCTATGAGAAAATCATAGAAAAAGTAGTCAAATTAGGCGGCACAGCCTCAGCAGAACACGGCATAGGCAAGCTGCGCCATGTATTTTTAGAAAAAATGGTAGGAAACTTCGGCTTACAAGAGATGTCAAAATTCAAAAAATCCTTAGACCCATTTAATATATTAGGGATAGGCAATATTTTCCCGCAATAAAAATCAAATTCGCATTATATTTTGAATAACAATTATATTTTGATATAATCCCTCCACTTTCAAAAACAAAAAGTTCAGGTCGCATTTAAAAGCAGGCGGCATCCCCGCCTATTTTTTTATTTGTATAAAGTTTTTCTAAAAACCTCCTTTCGTCGTCATTGCGGGCTTGACCCGCAATCTCCGCAGTTCACTCATAATTTTACCGTTATGAGATTGCGGGTCAAGCCCGCAATGACGGATAGGAGTTTAGAGAGACCCAATCAATATAGAATAAATTTTTCAAAGAGGTAAATAAAATGAAAAACATCATAAAATCAATTTCAAAACTCGGTAATTCCCCACGCCGTAGCGCACAGCGCAGGCGGGAAGGCAGCCGCCTTTTCAAACTCATCCTAATCGTTTTTATTTTTACATTTCTATCTTTATCTGTTTTTGCCGCTCCTGGTCGTAGGACATATACCGGTGGAAATAATAATTATGATTTTACTGGGATAACTGGTTTAATATCAGGTAATAGCGGCGGCAATGGCGGCGCAATATCTATATCAGGCGCATCAACGGTACTGAATATTAATTATAATGGCGATGTTGATTTTTACAACAATGGACATAGTGGAACAGCAAGCGGCGGCGCGATATATATGAATGGCGGAACGCTTAACATTACCGTAACAGGAGACTTAAAATTTCGAGAGAATGAAGCGACTGGTGGTTCCAATAATGGAGCTGGAGCAATATTTATGACAGGCGCTACAAATGTGACGCTTATCGCTAAAAATATTCTAATTCACAACAATCAAGGTGGCACAGATGGCGGAGCGCTGGCATTTAATAATGATAATTCTATACGCCGTTTTACAATTCCTGACAGCGTAAATAGTTTTACAATTTCCAGCAATGTTTCTGCATTTGGCGGCGCTATATATGGAAACAACGGCACAAATTATCTAACATTTAACGCAAAGACTATAAATTTTCTCTACAATACTGCAACTACCAATCCGCATAGAGAAGGAGCGGGCGGAGTGATTCAATTCAATGGCGCTGCTGGCAATATAGATTTCATCGGCGCTGCTGGCAGTTATATAAATGTCAATTATATAGGCAACACGGCAAATTATGGCAACTCCCATGGCGGAGTTTTGGCTCTATATTCCAATGGTATAAATTTGCATTATAGTTTCACAAATTTGAATTTTAACAATAATCTTTCAATAGGAAATGGCGGAGTTATATGGGCGCAAGCCAATGCCTTAGTGGAATTTAAAAACTTTACGTTTAAAGCTGATAACAATAAGGCTCAGTATGGAGGTATTATCTCATTAGAGGGAAGCGCCAGAGTAACATTTGAAAGTGGCAGTATAGAGTTCACAAACAACACTTCTTGGAATGCTGCTTCTGTTGGAAATATAAGTCTTGGTGTGAGTAATAGTATGAGTTTAACCAGTATCACTAGTTTGATAGGCAGATACAATAAGGCGGGTTCAGCAGGATTATTATATTTGCCAAATATTACATT
This sequence comes from Endomicrobium sp., assembly GCA_031260765.1. Classification (GTDB taxonomy): domain Bacteria; phylum Elusimicrobiota; class Endomicrobiia; order Endomicrobiales; family Endomicrobiaceae; genus Parendomicrobium. The sequence continues at coordinate 3,138 of JAISKX010000220.1, forward strand.
TAATTTTACAGGCACGACGATGGAATTGACAGGCAATACAGCGTTTAACGGCGTCGGAGGGGGATTTTACTTTACTGGTGCGGTGACGAGTTTTAAAGGAGTCAATGCGACATTTCAAAACAATCAAGCATGGACAACTAATGGACATGGCGGAGCGATATACATAAACAATTCCTCTTCAACATTTGGGGCGACAACATCAATGATATTCAATGGAAA
>JAISKX010000261.1 GCA_031260765.1 Endomicrobium sp.
CTTTCAGGACTTCCCCCGCAAGGGGGGCAGATAACGACAAAGACAAACGGCTTTCTCGCAAGGAGCGCAAATTTTTCAACGGCAAAGACAAAGACCACGCAAGGAGCGCAAAACGGCAAAAGACAAAGGCGTATATAATAAAGTCTTGTCGTTTTGCGCTCTTTGCGGTTTAACCCTTGCGAAACTTGCGAGAAGCCGTTGGCAGAGGTTCTAATAAATATCGCACATCCGCAAAGCATTTTGAGCGTATTTTGGCAGAATTTGACTGCGCCGTGTAGCGGAGCTACATCAGCAGGCAAATTGTGTCAAAAGACGCCAAAAGGCAAAGCGACCATCCCGTCGCACTTAACTGTCCCGCCAGCCGTGTGTATCGCGGCTCCGCCGCACCTCTTCTGTTTGCCTTTTATAAATCAATTTGCTACTATCCGACCACTCCAAAATAAAGGATATATAAATGAAAGAAAATCTCCCTAATAATTATCCCATAATGACTGTTCAATTGTCCCCACATCTTATAAATAAAATCTTTCCTATAACAACAAAAATACATTTAAAATTCAATCAATTTTTTAACAATAAAAAACATATATTTGCTCTCTTACAAATATATGTTTTTTGTTTTTTAAGGGGCAAAAGGTGTTTTTCCTATGAATAAAGAACAAATAGAAAAAACTTTTGAAAATGGCGGCGGAATTTTGCGCCTATTGCCGACTTTTGTTCCCCGCCCTGCGGGAAAAACAGGCGGAAGGCTTAAATTGCATCAAGACGATATTTTTGCTTTTGGTATGAATCGCGGCTCTATTAAGGAAAGATGGCTGGCTTCTACTGTGCTTGCTAATAATGGCTCTTTGACTACGCCGAATGAAGGTTTGAGTTTTGTCTCTGTTGATTATAAAAGCGATGAAAAATTTTCTTTTAAAGATGCAATGGATTTTCTGGGCGAGAGGCTTATAGGAAAACAATTGAAACAAAAATACGGACAATTTCCTGTTTTTGCTAAATTTTTTGATTATGTAACGCCTTTGTTTTTTCATACGCATTTGGATTTTGAACATGCCGCTCTTATAGGCAGATTCGGCAAACCTGAGGCTTACTTTTTTCCTCGCCAATTAAATAATCACGGCGGCGATTTTCCCCTTACTTATTTTGGTTTTGACCCTTCGGTTAAGCCTGAACAAGTCAAAGAATGTCTGCGCAATTTTACTGTCGGCGATAATAAAATAACTGAACTTTCAAGGGCTTTTCGTTTAGAGTTGGATACAGGATGGTTCACGCCTATGGGCATTGCCCATGCTCCCGGCTCTTATTTGACTTATGAGCCTCAATGGTGCGCCGATGTAACTTCTGTTTTTGAAAATTATACCGCTGGAAATGTAAATCCCATTGAAAAATTAAACTCCGTTATCATAGAAGAAAAGAAAAATGATATAGACTATATTTTTGATTTATTGGATTGGCAAGCCAATATAGACCCTGATTATAAAAAGAAATATTTCCGCCCGCCGATTATAGAGAGTTCAGACAGCGCGGCTGAGTTGAAATGGATTTCTTATGCAAATGAATATTTTTGCGCAAAAGAAATCACTGTATTTCCAGAGCAGACTTTCATATTAAAAGATGATTTTGCTTTCGGAGCGATTTTTATAGAAGGGCATGGAAAATTTGGAAATTATTATTGCGAATCGCCTACAATGTTAAGATTTGGACAACAAAGCAGCGATGAATTTTTTGTCAGCCAAGACGCCGCTAAGAAAGGAATAAAGATTGTCAATACAAGCCCGGTTGAACCTTTAGTCGCTTTATTGCATTTTGGTCCCGACAATAATAAAGCGCCCAAAAACCCGCCGCAAAATATATATAAAAAGGAGGAGGATTAATGAATCACGATTTTACTACTCTACATTTAGAAAACATGACAAGACGCTTTTACAATGCAGGAAAGGAATTTTCCGCGCTCAACAAGATGAATATTGATATTCCAAGAGGCGAATTTATCACTTTTTTGGGACCTTCGGGCTGCGGAAAATCCACAGCTTTAAACTGCATTGCGGGGTTGTTTCCCTTGTCCGACGGCAGAATTATGCTTGACAATACGCGCGTGGACAATTTGCCGCCCGAAAAAAGAGGATTCGGCATGGTGTTTCAAAACTATGCTTTATTTCCTCACATGACAGTCAAAGAAAATGTCGCTTTCGGTTTGCTTATGAGAAAGACTCCGAAATCCGAGATTGAGAAAAAAGTTAATGTCGCTTTATCTTTGGTGCAGCTCAGCGACCAAGGAACGAAATTGCCGGGGCAGCTTTCAGGAGGGCAGCAGCAGCGCGTCGCTATAGCAAGGGCTATTGTTATTGAACCGCCTTTGATTCTTATGGACGAGCCGCTTTCAAATTTGGACGCAAAATTGCGTTTGGAGATGCGCTCTGAAATACGCCGTATTCACTATGAACTTAAAAGAACTACGATTTATGTAACACATGACCAAGACGAGGCTCTTTCTTTGGCTGATAGAATTGTTGTGATGGAAGCGGGTAAAGTCCAACAAGTAGCCAAACCTCAAACTATCTATTCCGCGCCTGCTACCATAGGGGTTGCGAAATTTATGGGTTATAGGACTATTCTAAAGGCAGATGTTTTATCCATTGACGGCGATAAAGCGGTATTATCCGGAAAAGGATTAAATATCACGGCAAAGATTATGCAGCCTATAAAAGGAAAGAAGGCTCTTGTCGCTATTCGTCCTGAAGATTTTAATATCGGCAAAGGCGAAAACAATATTGAGGCGAATGTTGAGATGATGGAGTATTGCGGATACAATTCGCAAGTAACATTAAAGACTGATGGCGGAGAAATCATACACATGCGCACGCCGGGAGTTTTGCAAGAAAAACAAAAAGCGCAAATCAGCATTTCAACAGAGCGCGCTCTTGCATATCCCGCAGAGGGGGTTTAATGAAACACTTCTTAGCGTATAATAAAGCGATGTTGCTGCTTGTTCCCGCTACTGCTTTTATTTTTATAGTTTTTGTCTATCCTTTCATTTATGGGTTCTTATGGTCTTTCAATTTCTTGGAAGGGGACTGGCTTGCTAACTATAAATCATTCTTTAGCAGGGGAGATATGTATCCGACGATTTTGGTGACATTAAAGTTGTCGCTGCCGGTGACAATATTTAATGTTTTGCTCGCTATACCGATTGCTTTTGCTTTGCGTCAAAAATCGCGTTATCAAAAAATGGTCACAACTATTTTGGTAGTTCCTATAACGCTTGGAGCGGTTTTGCTTGCCGAGGGAATGCTTACTTATTTCGGGCCCAAAGGCTGGTTCATACAGGCAATTGCGATTTTAGGGATTGACGACCCAAAATTGATTCATAATGCGACAGGCGTAATAATATCTCTCGTCATATCGGGTTTTCCGTTTATTTTCCTTTTGGTTTTATCCTATATAACGGGAATAGACCCGGGATTGCCCAGAGCCGCCGCCACGCTCGGAGCTTCTCCTTGGGAACAGTTTAGATATATTTATCTTCCTTTGCTCACCCCCGGAATAGCGATGGCTTTTTGTTTGGCTTTTGTTCAGGCTTTTTCCGTGTATCCGTCGGCGGTGCTGTTAGGCTCGCCTGCGGGTCCGACAAGGGTTATTTCTATAGCGGCTTATGAAACGGCTTTTGAGAGATATGATTATTCTATGGCGTCTGCGGTGGCTATGATTATGGGTTTTGTTCAACTTATAGTCGTCGCTATTGTTTTGAAATTAAGAGGACTGTTTTACCGCGGGCCCGTGACTGGAGGTAAAGGATGATAAATGTAAAAGATAGAGTGCCTGCAAGACTTTGGAACGGTTTTGTGCGCGGGATAATGGTATTTTTTGTATTGAATGTCTTGTTAATCATTATTTCCGTTTTGGTAAATTCTTTCGGAAAAAATTGGTTTAGCGGACTTCTGCCTTCCGGTTTTACTTTTGATTGGTATACTTCGGCTTGGGCTGAATTTCAACTTGGACATATATTGTTTGTGACAAGTAAAGTCGTGCTTGCCGTTGTGGCTTTTTCAGTTTTACTGGGAGTGCCCGCCGCTTATGTTATGGCGAGAAAAAATTTCAAAGGCAAAAATGCTTTGATGTTTTTATTCTTAGTGCCTATGCTGATACCGCCTTTTACCTACGGCATCCCAATGGCGACGGTGATGTATACTTATAATATAGGCGGAACTTTAGGCGGCGTTATTTTGGCAAATATGGTGCCTGCTTTGCCTTTTATCATTTTGATAATGACGCCTTTTATAGAACAGATTGACGAGAATTTAGAAAATGCCGCAAAAGTATTCGGCGCGGGAACTTTTAAAATGTTTTGGCATGTTTTAGTGCCGCTTTTGGGCCCCGGTATTTTAGCCTCGTCATTATTGGTGCTTGTAAGAACAATATCAATGTTTGAATTGACATTTTTAACGGCGGGTCCCGACAATCAAACTTTGGTAGTCGCGCTGTATTATTCAATGTTTGCGGCTGGAGTGCGCGCTCAGCAGTCTGTTGACGCTATGGCTATGATTTATATGCTCATAACTCTTATATGGCTGCTTGTGGCTTTGCAATTTGTAAATCCAACGCAATTAGTAAGCAGAGTTAAAGAAGTGCCTCAGGATTAGCGCTTGGGTCATTCAAAGAATGACCCACTCAATAAAATCTGCGAATACGCAGAAAAAAACAAGGAGGAAACATGAAGAATGCATTAAAAGTAGTTTCGTTGTTTGTAGTGGTTGTGCTTGCCTCATTCGTAATTATGAGTTGCGGCAAGAGCGGCGGCGACAATGCTGAAGTTAAGTGGGTTAATGGAGTTCCTCAGGTTAAAAAACCTGTAGTAATCAGCATAACGGATGTAGGCGGAGCTTTTGCTTTTACAAAAGAAGCTTTTGAAAACTATGCAAAAACCTATCCGAAAGTGGTAGAAAGATTTGTGTATAATCAAGCTCCTGCTCCAGAACTTCCCGGAAAATTGCTCGCTATGCAGAAAGCAAACAAATCAGACATTGATTTGGTAGTCGGCGGCTTGGACATTTTATCAAGCGGTATTGACCAAGGATTATGGGAGAAAATAGATTTTGACAAATATCTTCCAGACTTTAAAAAGAGTTTGATTGACCCAGCGGTAGCGACTCAGGCTCTTGCGCAAGATTTTGCCGTGCAGGTAGGGTTTATGACAAACGGGCCTTATCTTGAGTATAATCCAGATAAAGTTAAAAATCCTCCAAATACGCCGGAAGCTCTTTTGGCTTGGGCTAAAGCCAATCCCGGAAAACTTATTTATGCCCGCCCTGCAAATTCAGGCCCAGCCCGCTCATTTATTATGGGGCTTCCTTATTTGCTCGGAGATAAAGACCCAAAAGACCCAGTCAAAGGCTGGGACAAGACTTGGGCATATCTTGAAGAACTCGGAAAATACATAGATTATTATCCTACTGGCACAGGCGCAACTATGAAAGAATTCGGCGAAGGAACACGCTGGATGACGCTTACGACCACAGGCTGGGACATCAATCCCCGCGCTTTAGGAATAGTCCCTGAAAATTTTGAGATAATTTTCTTTAAGAATATGACTTTCGTCAATGACGAACAGTATATGCACATGCCTAAAGGTTTAAGCGCAGAGAAAAAGGCTATAGTTTTGCATATAATGAACTTTATGACTCAGCCCGCTCAGCAGGCTTTGACTTGGGATAAAGGATATTTCTATCCAGGACCCGTAATCAAAGGTGTTCCTCTATCAATGGCTCCAGCTGAAAGCCAAGAAGTTATGAAGAGATACGGACGCGCGGCTTATGAAACTATCACAAGAGATTTCAAACAAGCCGTTCCTTTAAATCCCCAAGATTTAGTAACAGCATTTAAAATCTGGGATGACAGAGTAGGAAGCAAGAAATAAAATTTGTTTTAAACAAAAAAGCCCCGCGCGTCCGCAAGACGCAGGGGCTTTTTTGTGAGATAATAAAAGGATGCAAATGAAAAGAATAAATGAAATTATCAAAAAAGTTTATGGAAATTTTCCTGAAAAAGTTTTGCAAATAGGGGATGGAAATTTTTTGCGGGCTTTTAGCGATTGGATGATAGATGAAGCCAATGAAAAAGGCTTATATAAAGGAAGCATAATTGTATGCGCTCCGCAAAGCGCGGGCAAAGTGGATATTATAAATGAGCAAAACGGACTTTATACTCTCATTATGCGCGGTATAGAAAACGGTATTCAAAAATCGCAAGTAAGGCAAATAACTTCCATTTCGCGCGCTATAAAAATAAAAGACGAATATGAAGAATTTTTAAAAATCGCGAGCAGTCCAGATTTGGAAGTCGTGATATCCAATACAACTGAAGCGGGAATAGTCTATAAAAAAGAGGCATTGCCTCCTCATAATGAGCCGCCTTTAACTTTTCCAGCAAAGATGACGGCTTTTTTATATGAGAGATTTAAACTATTTAATGGAGATAAATCAAAAGGCTTATTGTTTTTGCCTGTTGAATTGATAGACAATAATGGCTCTATGCTAAAAAAATATATTCTGCAATATGCAGACGATTGGGCTTTGGGACAGGATTTTAAAAATTGGATTGAAAACTCAAATAAATTTACTAACACCTTAGTTGACCGCATTGTGACGGGTTTTCCCAAAGACGAAAATATGGAATATGAGGACAAATTGATAGTTGCAAGCGAATTGTTTAATCTTTGGATAATAGAAGGCAAAAAAGAATGGGCTGACATTTTGCCTATACATAAGACAAGCGCTAATGTTATTTGGACTGACGCCGTTAAACCTTTCAAAAAAAGAAAAGTGCGCATTTTAAACGGCGCGCACACTTCAACAATTCTTGCCGCTTTTTTGTCGGGACATAATTTTGTTTTAGATTTTATGCAAGACCCGATTTT
>JAISKX010000077.1 GCA_031260765.1 Endomicrobium sp.
TTGCTCAAAAAACAAAACCCCTGCAACTGAATTTTGAGTTGCAGGGGTTTTATTATGTTACTCCCATCCGTCATGCGGACTTGCTCCGCAATCTCACAACAAGAAAATTATGAGTCAACGGCGGAGATTGCGGGTCAAGCCCGACGGATAAGAGTAAAAATGGGTTTTTAGAGAGCCTCCGAAGGCTTATTTTTTACGGCTTTTTGTTTGAAATTATAAAATTTCGTTGCGAAAACAGTATGTCGGAATGAAAATTTGATTTTGGCGGTTAATGGCGGGATTTTCTATAAGATAAAGTTGTTTGGGCATAAAAAAACGACCTTTATCTATGTGTTTGCAATTCCATAAACAAAGGTCGCAGAAAGTCTATGATGCTATTCGGTTAAAAATAGCATCGGAAGACATTAGCGGCGACTCTTTTTGGGTTGCAAACATATTTGCCTTACGGCAAATAGAAGGAGGGCATTAATCTCCACCAAAAAATCCCACTATTAAATTGTTTTACTGCTTTTGTTTCATTTCTACACAGGGCAAATAATTTTCTGCGATTTCGCCCAGAATCATGATTTGCCCCTACATATTATCCGAATTATCTCATAATTGATTTTTGTCCTTTTTTAAAATACTCATTTATGTCTTGCTTTAACTTGTCAAAACCCTGCTTCTTTTTTGCGCTTATGATGTATATATTTGCTGGGGCAATATCAAAAATCTCAGCCAATTTGTTTTGCATTTCTTCTTTTTGGGCGGCGGCGTTTAATTTGTCAGCTTTATTGGCTATTACTTTAAAAGAGATAGCGTTTTCTTTTAGCCAAAAAACCATATCTAAATCCAAATCCGTCGGTCCTACAAAAACATCCACAATCAAATACACCAACTTTTTGCTTTGTCGTTTTAATATACAGTCCTCTATCATTTTTTGCCATAATTCTTTTTCTTTAAGATTGACTTTCGCAAAACCATAACCCGGCAAATCTATAAGCCATTTGCCCATCGCTATGCTGTAGACATTTATGCTCCTTGTGCGTCCGGGAGTTTTAGAAGTTCTTGCCAAATTTTTTTGAGCGCATAAAGCATTGATTACGCTGCTTTTGCCTACATTGGAACGACCTGCAAAAATCGCTTCTATATTGTTTTTCGGCAATGTCAAAGAATCATTGACTGCTCTAAAGAACTGAGTTTTTTCAAGCATTATCTTTTTCTTGCCAACATTCTTAAAATTTCAAGATACAGCCATACGAGAGTTATAAGCAAAGCAAAAGCGCAATACCATTCCATATATTTGGGCGCGCCGTAATGAGCGCCTTGCTCTATCATGTCAAAATCAATAATAAAGTTAAGCGCGGCAATCGCCACAATAATTAAATTGATAAGAAATGCGCCTTGCGAATTGCTTCCAAAATATCCAAGCGGAGAGCCAAACAAAGACATCACTATATTGATAAGATAAAAAACGCAAATTCCGAGCATAGCAAGGATTAAAACTTTTCTAAATCTCGGAGTGGCTCTCAAAAGTCCCGCTCTATATGCCGCAAGCATACAAAACAAAACTCCTATAGTAAGAAATACCGCATTGACGACAATGCCGGGATAAGCGCTGTTAAAATAAAGCGATATAGCGCCGAGAACTATACCCTCGCAAACAGCATAAATCGGCGCGAGAATGCCCGATAGGTTTTGTTTGAAAATACTGACCATAGCCAAAATAAAACCTATTATGAGAGCAGGAAACATAAGAACTTGCGCTATCGCTGGATTTGCCCAAGCAAAAGCCGCACTCGCGCCGAGCAAAAGCAAGAGGATAATGCTTTTATTTATAGTCCCCGATACAGTCATTGTTGTGCGCCGCTCAGAATATACTACGCTGCCTTGAATGTCTGAAGTTTTTTGAAATACATCTTCTTTAAGTAATGGATTTGCCATTTTGTTTTCCTCCTATTTCTATTTTTTTATTTGCTTCTTTTAATATGTTTTTTTGATTTTCAAATTTTAAGTGATTTAAAGCTGCGTCTAATTGCGCACACTTACATTCATCTATTTCATCATCAACAGAGCCTTTTGCCTCTCCGCCGCTTTTTGCCAAAAAATAAATGCTGTGTTTTTCTATCGTTTGTTTTCGTTTTATGGGATATACTTCTTCATATCTAAACCCATCTATAAATTCAATATCTTTTATGCCTGTCTCTTCAAAAATTTCACGCTTAGCCGTTTGTTTCTCGCTTTCGCCTTTTTCCCTATGCCCTTTTGGGAAACCCCACTCATTATTTCTTTTGGAATGGACTATCAAAAAGAGAATTTCTCCGCCCTCTTCCTTATACACAATAGCCCCGCAAGAAAATTCCTTAAACATTGATTGCCTTTCTCAAAATATCTAAGGCTGTATTGGCAGTTCTCTCTCTGATATCTTGTCTATTCCCTACAAAATTATATTGAAAGGTTTGAGTTTTTTCTTTTGACGCTATACCTATATATACAAGCCCGACAGGTTTGTCAATTGACCCGCCGTCTGGTCCCGCTATGCCTGTGGCTGAAAT
>JAISKX010000114.1 GCA_031260765.1 Endomicrobium sp.
TTTGTTGCTGCAAGAAATTTTACAAATAAAATATGGAATGCCTCAAGATTTATAATAATGAATTTGAAATGCATAGATAAACTTGATGATAATGTGCACCCTTGCGAACTTGCTGATGAGTGGATTATATCTGAATTTGCAAGCACTGCTTCAAAAGTTAAAATGGCTTATGAATCTTACAATATAGATGTGGCTTCAAGGGAAATTTATAATTTCTTTTGGACAAAATACTGCGATTGGTATATAGAGCTATCAAAAATACGCATAATGTCAACAGACATAAATGTAAGGAAACAAGTTCTTTTGATTCTTACGTATATACTTAAATCAACGCTACAGCTGATGTCTCCTATAATGCCTTTTATAACATCAGAGATATGGCAAATCTTGGGTAACGATGTGCAAATAATAGCCGAAAGCTCTCTACCTGCCATTTCCGAACCTCAAAACATGCAATCTCGTCTTGAGAAAATGAAAAACATCCAAGACATAATTGTGAAAATAAGAACCTTAAGAAGCGAAATGAATATTTCCCCATCGCTACTAATAGAGTCTTTGTTTAATGTGTTGGAAGGTAGTAAAGAAAATATTGAAGAGATTACAAAAGAAAATGAAGGTTATATAAAGCGGCTTGCAAAAATAAGTTCAATACAATTTGGTAGAAATATGGCAAAACCTAAAAACTCAGCGTCAGTTGTTGCTGGAGGTTTTGAGATATTTTTGCCTTTAGAAGGACTTATCGATATCAAAAAAGAAAGAGCAAGACTTACAAAAGAGATTGCGCTTGCCGCGCGGGAAGTTGAAAGAACATCTTTAAAATTAAAAAATGAAAGCTTTATAAATAGGGCGCCAGGTAGCGAAGTGGAAAAAATTAAGACAAGATTTAATGAAGCTACTTTGAAAATTGAAAAAATTAATGAAAGTTTAAAGTCTTTAGAATAAAAATGAAAAAGATTATAATCGCCCCGTCAATTTTATCGGCAAATTTTGCCGCATTGGCGCAAGATGTAAATATGGTGGAAAATGCCGGAGCAGAGTGGATACATATTGATGTAATGGATGGGCATTTTGTTGCTAATATCACAATAGGTCCCGTAGTAGTAAAGTCATTAAGAAAGGCGACAAATTTGTTTTTTGACGCGCATCTTATGATAACAAATCCTGAAAAATACTGGCTGGATTTTAGAAAAGCTGGCGTGAATTTAATAACTTTTCACGATGAAGTCAAATGCGACAAAAGAAGACTTATAAAAGATATAAAATCATCGGGTATTAAAGTTGGTATAGCTATAAAACCTAAAACCCCTGTTTCCAAAATAAAAGAATTACTCCCTTGCATTGATTTGGTTTTGGTTATGACTGTTGAGCCGGGTTTTGGTGGACAATCTTTTATGGAAGATATGACTCCAAAGATAAAAAAATTAAGACAACTTATTGATGAAAATAAATACAATTGTATTATAGAAGTTGATGGGGGTATAAATTCGCGAACTTCTCCAATTTGCATTAAGGCGGGGGCAGACGTTTTGGTAAGCGGTAGTTATATTTTATCAGCGCCTAACCCTTCCAAAGCGCTAAAATCACTTTTAATATGAAAAAACTAAATATTTTATTAATTACATTGTTTATGTTGTTTGTTAGCCTATATTCTTATGCGGCAAAAAAACAAGCCGTTCCATCGAAAAAAGCCATTACATCGCAGGCTATTAATGCAACTGTTGACGGAAAATCTTTTCGCGGTCTAAGAGCGTATAAAATATCGCCTAAGACAATATATTTTTCCGTTAGGGAAGTTGCTAAATTGTATCATGTAGCGCTTGAGTGGAAGCCTGTAAGGTCGCAGGTAACAATGAGCTTAAGTAATGGCAAGATTGATATTAAAGCAAACAGCGCCGAAGTTGTTTTTGGCAAAAAGTCAAAAAAAATGTCTTTTCCGTCAAAATTAATAAAAGGCGATATTTACGTATCTCCAGAAATTCTTACATTTGAGGAATTTGCAGAATTTGCGCAAGCTGATGCCATATGGAATCCAGCAACTTTAACATTAAACCTAAAGCGCAAGGCGGATACTTCGTCTCAAAGAGATTCTACACAACAAACAACGCTTGAGGAACTTGCGCAAAATGACGATTTGAAGCAGATAGGCTTGGCTTATCCTGCAAAATCCGGACAAGCCCAGATAAGCGAAGTTGTGTCTATGATTGAAAATAACGAAAATAATGAAGACCTCAAAAATTCGCCGATTACACAATTTGAAAGCGAAGATATCATCGATGACAGTTATAAAATGGTTGATGATACGGCGACAACTACCCTTATCCCGCAAGTAAGTAAAAAAAAACATTATAAACCCAAGAAAATTATAGTTCTTGACGCTGGGCATGGCGGAAAAGATTCTGGCGTCGTAGGTCCAAAAGGGACAAAAGAAAAAGACATGAATCTTGACATAACGCTCAAGCTTAAATCAATTTTTGACAAAGATGATGATTATGAAATCGTTTTGACAAGAAAAGACGATACGTTTATCCCTCTTGCCCAAAGACCAAATATAGCAAATGAGCATAATGCGGATTTATTTATATCTGTGCATTGTAATGGAAATCCTAGCAGAAATGTTAGTGGATTTGAGATTTATTTCTTGTCTGAACATGCTACGGATTCAGAAGCCGCCGCAACGGCAAATTTAGAAAACTTTGCTTTAGAATTAGAGGGAAAACCTAATAAAAAACACTCTTTACTTCAAAACATGTTATGGTCTATGGTTACTACTGAACATATGAACGAATCTGCTGAGTTAAGCGGTTTTATAGCGCCTGAGGCCGCAAGCAGATTAAAAATACACAATAGAGGCGTAAAGCAAGCGAATTTCTGCGTATTGAGAGGCGCCCAAATGCCTGCAGTGCTTGTAGAAAGCGCTTTTTTAAGCAATTATTCCGAAGAGGCAAAGCTTTGTTCAAAAAAGTTTCGCTTAGCAGTATCAAATGCAATATATCAGGGAGTAAAAAAATATTATGCAAGAAAAGCAAAAGAACAAAGCGACAAGTAATAATCCCATAGGTATTTTTGATTCAGGTTTTGGCGGTTTAACGGTAATGTCTGCAATAAATAAGGCGCTCCCTTTAGAAAATCTCATTTATTTTGGCGACAGCGCGCATGTGCCTTATGGAGCAAAATCAAAAAACGCTATAATAAAATTTTCAAAAAAAATAGTGTCGTTTTTAATCAAAAATAGAGTAAAGATGATTGTAGTGGCTTGCAATACGGCGTCTGCTTTGGCTTTATCGGTTTTACAAAAAACTTTCAAATCGCCTGTAATAGGCGTAATAGAACCTGGTTCAAAAGCCGCCGTATCTGCGTCAAAAAATAAAAAAATAGGTGTCATAGGCACAGATGGCACAATAAACAGTAAGTCTTATCCTAAAGAGATAAACAAAATCTCTAAATCCGATGTCTATCAACAGTCTTGTCCATTGTTTGTTCCTTTGGTTGAAGAGGGGTGGGTTGAGGGCGAGATTGCAGACAGCATAGTAAAGAAATACGTAGAACCCCTTTTAAGCAAAAATATAGATACTTTGATTTTAGGTTGCACGCATTACCCTTTTTTGAGAAAAACTTTAGAAAAAAATTTAGGCAAAGGCGTTATTCTTGTAGATTCTGCAAAAGCTACAGCTCAAGAAGTTAAAAATGTTTTAAAACAAAAATCTTTGCTTGCCTCAGGTAAAAACAAAGGGTTTTTAAAATTTTATGTAAGTGATAATCCGGAGAAATTTCAAGCGATAGGCAATAGATTTTTTTCAAAGAGAGTATCTAGGGTTAAAAAAATAGAAATGGATTAAAATATGAAATATAAACTTTCTGTTGCAAAAAGTTTTGCTGGCGCGCATTGTTTAAGAGAATACAAGGGCAAATGTGAGAATTTACATGGACATAATTGGAAAATAAGAGTCGCTTTCTGCGGTACCAAACTCAATAGTCAAGGCATGCTTATAGATTTTGGCGATATAAAAAAACATTTAGATAAAATCATTTCCTATTTAGATCATAAGTTTTTAAATGAACTTACGCCTTTTGATAAAATTAATCCCACAGCTGAGAACATTGCGTCATTTATTTTGGGACAACTTAAATCTGTAGAAACTAAAAACGCAAAAGTGTCTGAAGTTGAAGTATGGGAAAGCCATTCCTCATCGGCAATGGTCGAAGTTTGATTTAAATAGAGTAGCTCTCTTTCCAATGCCTTACGAGCCAAGTGTCGAAACAATTTCGCCTTGATAGAACTTCATTAGCGCCTTCTTCTCCTTATTCAACATCATCATCCTTCTTCGACTGTCATA
>JAISKX010000235.1 GCA_031260765.1 Endomicrobium sp.
GGAGAGCCTGTAATCGCCCTTTTAGATGAGGAGACGCTATTGCGTCCCTCACCTGCTGCTACGCAGCACCCTCTCCCCTAATATAAAATTCTTGTTTCCTCTTTTCTCCTCTCCTACGGGAGAGGTTAGGGAGAGGGACACGAAAGTGAGAGAGGGAAATATGAAAAAAGGAGGTTTTCAAAATGCTTTCAAAAAGAGTTTTAGCAATTAAACCATCGCCTACGCTTGCTATTGATGCTAAGGCGAAAACTTTAAAACAGCAGGGGGTTGATATTTTAAATTTCGCGCCCGGCGAGCCTGATTTTGATACGCCGTCAAATATCAAAAATTTTGCTATCAAGGCTATAAATGACGGCTATACTAAATATTGTCCCGCTTCAGGCACGCCTGAATTAAAAAGCGCGATAATAGAAAAATTCAAAAGGGATAATGGGCTTGACTATGCTCAAAATGAAATCATAGTTTCTTGCGGGGCTAAACATTCTTTGTTTAATCTCTTTCAAGCTGTGATAGACGATGGGGACGAGATTATAATCCCCTCTCCTTTTTGGGTGTCTTATCCCGATATGGTCATAATAGCGGGCGGTAAGCCTGTGATTATAAGCGCAGATGATAAGACAGGATTTAAAATCACTGCCCAGCAAATCAAAAATGCGATTACGGCAAAAACTAAGGCAATAATAATCAATTCCCCTTCAAATCCCACAGGCGCCGTTTATACGGCAAAGGAATTGCAAGATATTGCGCAAATCTGTATAGAAAAAAATATCCTTATAATTGCTGACGATATTTATGAAAAACTCGTTTATGATGATTTTAAATTTACTTCTATCGCCTCTGTCTCGCAAAAAGCAAAAGAAAACGCTATTGTAGTCAATGGGCTTTCTAAGGCTTATGCTATGACGGGTTGGAGAATAGGATATGCGGCGGGCAATAAAGATATTATCGCAGGTATGGCTAAAATACAAAGCCAATCTACTTCAAACCCCACTTCAATTTCATTAAAAGCGGCTGTTGAAGCTTTAAATGGAGAGCAAAATTCAGTTGAAATGATGAGAAAAGAGTTTGAAAAAAGACGCAATTTTATTGTGGACAGCCTCAATTCCATAAAAGGCATTACTTGCGCAAAACCGTCAGGCGCTTTTTATGTTTTTCCAAATGTCACATCTCTAATCGGCAAAACTTTAAAAGGCAAAAAAATAAGTTCCGATATGGATTTGGCGGACTATTTGCTTGAAGAAGCAAAAATCGCCATTGTCCCCGGCTCTGCCTTTGGCGCGCAAGGCTATATAAGATTTTCTTATGCAACTTCCCTTGACAATATCAAGAAAGGAATGGAAAGACTGAAAAACGCTGTGTCTGATTAAGTTGAACAGGTCTGTCATTCTATGCGAAGGAACGCTTGTCATTCATAACAAATAATAAGGACGCTTATGGATTTTCTATTATCACATATACCAGACGGCATAAGACCGATATTTTCTTCAATAGTAATTATGCTGTATATATGCGTATCTGTTACGGCTACGCTGCATATTTTGTTTCGTAAAAGGGATGTGCGCAGTTCTATCGGGTGGATTGCGCTTGTGTGTTTGTCCCCATTTCTTGGAACTATCGCCTATATATTATTCGGCATAAACAGAGTGAGCAGAAAAGCTGTGAGGCTTCACAAAAGAAATGTGTCACAAATCATTCAAACATATCAAGGAATAAAGAAAACCCTGCCGAAGTCTTCCATATATGCAAGTCAATTTATCACCTATGGGCGCAATGTTTATCAACAGGAATTTTGCGACAATAATAATATAAAACCTCTGCAAAACGGGACTGAGGCTTATCCCGAAATGCTTGACGCTATAAGAGCGGCAAAAAAAGAAGTTTTGATTGAGAGTTATATTTTTGACAGCGATGATGAAACGGACAAATTTATAGAAGCATTTAAAATAGCCGCGTCAAACGGCGCTCAAATAAAAGTTTTAATTGACGGCGTAGGGACTTTGGACTTTTTTAGAAGAAATATAGAAAGAAAATTAAAGCCTATCAAAGGTTTGCAATACGCCGTTTTTCTGCCTCCGCGTATTCCTATTGCTTTCCCTTTTTTAAATATGCGCAATCACAGAAAAATTATGACTATAGACGGACAGATTTCATTTTTCGGCGGGATGAATTTGTCCAAAGAAAATGTTTTGATAGACGATATAAAAAAAGGCGTTTTGGACACAACATTTAGAATTGAAGGCTCTTTGATAGACCAAATATCGCAAGTATTTGAAGATGATTGGGAATTTGCAACGGGAAAATCTTTTGACGCTTGCCCTTATATTTCCAATCGGCAAAATGAACAAAATATACCTGCAAGAGTAATACCAAACGGGCCTGACAATAAAAACAATGTTATGGACTTGATAATTCACGGCGCGCTAAATTTTGCTCTAAAAAGAATTGTAGTTGTAACGCCTTATTTTCTGCCTGAAAATCACATTTTAACCTCTCTTGAAATGGCGGCGATGAGAGGTCTCTCGGTAGAAATAATTATTCCAGAAGTCAGCGACCACTTGATTATGCGTTGGGCTGAGCAATACAATTTCCGCCGTCTAACAGAAAGGGGAGTAAAAATTTACCGCACGCCGCCGCCTTTTGACCACAGCAAAATTTTTATAGTTGACGATGAATGGGCTTTTATAGGTTCTGCCAATTGGGATGTAAGAAGTTTTAGACTGCATTTTGAAGCAAATATAGAATTATTTGATAAAGCTCTCGTGAAACAATTGTTTCAAATAGCGCAAAAGAAAAAAGAAAAAGCTCAGCTTGTGACAATAGAATATTGTAAAAAAGCGGGTTTTTTCAAAAGGCTTAGAACAAATGCCTGCCATTTACTGACGCCGTATTATTAACAGACATTATTTATAAAAGGGCGAACACATGGGTTCGCCCCTACAAGACCACACCGTAGGGGCAGACCCATGTGTCTGCCCTAAAATATAATTAGGCAAAACAACAATTATGATTCAAACCGTATTGACTTCATTTTTACTTATTTTTTTAGCTGAGATGGGCGATAAGACTCAACTTATCGCCTTATCTTTTGCCGCGCGCTTTAAACTCAAAACGGTAATACTCGCTATTTTAACTGCGACAATTATCAACAATCTTTTTGCCACAACAATCGGCTCTCTAATTTTTAAATTCGCTCCAAGTCAAACTATAAAGATTATTTCTTATGCTATCTTTATAGCATTCGGTTTATGGACATTATTTGACAGCAAGACTGAAGACGGTAAAACAAAAGAAAGCAAATTATTGTTTAATCCATTTATCACAGTGGCGGTCTTTTTTATCATCTCGGAATTTGGCGACAAAACGCAAATATCGGCAATGCTTTTAGCGATAGAAAGCGCCGCTTTTTTCCCTGTTTTTATAGGCGCAAGTTTTGGAATGTTTGCCGCCAATCTAATAGGCATAGCGGCAGGCGCGGCTCTTGGCAAAAAATTTCCGTTAAAAACTATAAAAGTAATCAGCGCCGCAATGTTCATAATAATAGGAGTAGCGGGACTGATAAATACAATATGAAACCCTCTCTTTCATCAATGAGAGGGCGGAACAAAGCGGCAGGCAGGGGAAAGCGTGTAATTGTATTTTCAATGATAGTTTTGATACAATCCGTCCCTCGTCAACTTACCCCCGTATAAAAAATCAGGCGGGAAAAAATACTAAATTGT
>JAISKX010000245.1 GCA_031260765.1 Endomicrobium sp.
GGCTTGCGTATAAGGGGAGAGAATTATTCAAACAGATGGAACATCTACATATACGGCGGCTATATAATGGTGGGCGCTCCTGATTACAGTTATGATATGCAATTTAAAGAAGCGCAAGAGTTCGGCAAGATGAAAATCCGAGCAGGCGACGAGTCGCAAGCCTTTGCAGGATTAAGCGCAGGATATGAAAAAGACATCACCCAACATTTCTCCCTATTTGCAAATGCAGACATAAAAGTAGACCCGAACAATGAAGAAAATAAAGTAAGCGGCTACAGCGTAGTAGGCGGCTTGAAAATAAAAATCGGAGCCAAAGCAATAGACACCACCCCAAAACCCGAACCCAAACCCGAGCCAGAACCTGAACCTGTGCCAGCTCCCAAGCCTGAGCCAGAACCTGAACCTGAACCTGAGCCAGAGCCCGAACCAGATTTCTCTTCATTAGACAATTTAGACGAAGCGACGCTGGTCGCATTACTTGAGCAGCTGCAAGGAACGGACGACAAGCAATTAGTGCAAGAAGCGCAAGAGCGCCGCAAGAATCTAAAACAATCATTTAGATTATCCGCCGCCACATTCAAAAGCGGCAGCGCCGTCCTTTCCCCCCAAGCCAAGACCGACATCCAAAAATTAGCCGAAAACCTAAAAGCCTATGACTATCAAAGAATTACAGTAGAAGGACACACCGACTCCACCGGCAGAGAACCCAATAACAAAAGACTCTCCTTACAAAGAGCCAAAGCCGTCTATGACCAGTTAATAATCCACGGCTTACCTAGGAGCAAGCTGAGCTATGTGGGATTCGGCTCTCTAATCCCAATATCCACCAACAAAACCGCAGTAGGCAAACAACAAAACCGCAGAGTAGAAGTTTTTGTGGAGTAGCCGTTTGTGCCGTTGCAGTTATCTACGGCGGCTTCGCCCACCCCCCTTTCCGCCTTTCAGGCGGACTTCCCCCGCAAGGGGGGCAGAGACGGACAATGAGTATTTCTAAAATATGATATAATTCGCCGTCAAAATTTTATCAATAAAACAAAGGCGGATTTGTATTGAAAATGAAGAAAACTTATCTCTCATTTCTGTGGCATCAGCACCAGCCGATATATAAAAATCCAATAGATAATGTATATGAACTTCCTTGGGTAAGATTGCATGCCACTAAAGATTATTATGATATGGTCGCAATTCTTGATAACTTTCCTAAAATCAAAATAAATATCAATTTGGCGCCGTCTCTTTTGGCTCAGCTTGAAGAATATGCTAAGGGGATTGCTAAAGATAGATTTTTGGATTTAACTTTGAAAAATGCTTCGGATTTAAACATTGACGACAAAGTTTTTATTCTTAAAAATTTCTTTATGTCCAATTTTGACACAATGATTGCTCCTTATGCGCGCTATTTGCAATTGTTTGAAAAACGAGGGCGCAATAATGACGAGGATGCGCTAAGAGAAAAAGCAGGATTGTTTCTTCAACGGGATTTTATAGATTTGCAGATTTGGTTTAATTTGTCTTGGTTTGACCCTTATTGGCGTCAAAACGACGATTTAATAAATAATCTTTATAAGAAAGGCGAAAATTTTACTGAGGAAGATAAAGTAAAGCTCGTCCAAAAACAACTTGAAATTTGCGCGAAAGTTATAGACAAACATAAACAAGCCCAAGACAATGGTCAGATAGAAGTTTCCGTCACTCCTTTTTATCATCCTATACTTCCTTTATTGTGCGATACAAATTCCGCTCTTGAATCGTCTCCATCTATGCCTTTGCCTGAAAGATTTGTCCACCCTGAAGACGCCCGCTGGCATATAGAAAACGCTGTAAATTATTATGAAAAACTTTTTGGTCATAAGCCGAAAGGCATGTGGCCCTCGGAAGGGTCAGTGTCTAATGAGGCGGCGGCTATTGCCGCTCAAAACGGAATCAAGTGGATTGCGACAGATGAAGCGGTTTTGTATAGGAGCAAAATTCAAACTCTAAATAATGAAAATCCGTCTTTTTGCCCTTTTGATTTAGTTTTAGATGGGGCTGATTTGAGATTGAATATAATTTTTAGAAATCATAGCTTGTCCGATTCTATAGGTTTTGTGTATTCCAAATGGAATGCGCGAGACGCCGTCAATGATTTTATGAATAAAATTTACGCTCTATCGGCTATGTCGGGCGATAATCAAGCTCCGCTAATCAATGTGATTTTAGACGGCGAAAATTGTTGGGAATATTATAAAAACGATGGTTGGGATTTTCTTAGCGGATTATATGAGAGATTAAGCGCGGATGATTCAATAGAGACTGTCCGTATAAGCGATTATTTAGAGAGATTTCCAGCAAAAAATACTATCTCTAAATTGACTGCGGGGTCTTGGATAAATGCCGATTTTTGGATTTGGATAGGGCAAAATGAAGATAATGCGGCTTGGAATAGATTAAATGAGACAAGAAAATTTTTAGTTGATTTTTTAGATAAAAATCCATCGCTTAAAGGGACGCAAACTGAAAAAGAAGCTTGGCAAAATATTTATATAGCCGAAGGGTCTGATTGGAATTGGTGGTATGGAAACGACCATTCTTCCGACAATGATATTATGTTTGATTTTCTGTTTAGGCATAGACTGATGAAAGTCTATCATTGCCTCGGCAAAAGTCCCGCCGAAAATCTTTATACTCCAATCAAACAAAATAAAGGAGTCAAACAGAACAACCGCATCAAGCAGCCCGTCTCTTTTATAAACCCTAAAATAGACGGGACAAAAAGAAAATTCTTTGATTGGAAAGGCGCGGGATTTTATGAGACGGGGCATAGCGGCGGCTCTATGCATCAAGTGGCGTCGGTTATCAGCGCTTTTTATTTTGGTTTTAATATGGAGAATTTTTATATTAGATTTGATTTGAATAATGCTATTGTTTCAAATATACTTGACGAGCTTTCTTTTAATATAAATTTTACCGCGCCTGTAAAAGCGAAAGTTTCGGTTTTTTTAGGACAGGGCGCAACTATTAAGAATTTTATTGTGAACACAGACGGGATTGAAAGACCTCTTGAAGCTAAAAACGCGGCTTATAAAGAAATTTTGGAAATTGCTTTACCTTTTTGCGAATTGAATTTGCCGAAAGATTATAATGAAATCGCTTTTTTTGTAAGCATTGATAAAAGTCTTATGGAAATGGAGAGATGTCCGCATCAATCTCCCGTCGTTTTTTTAAGACCAAACAAAGCGCTTGCAGCGCGCAATTGGAGCGTATAATGAATAAAATACAAACGCCTTATTATCTTATAGATGAAAAAGCCCTTTTAAAGAATATGAAAAAGATTGCTTTTGTCAGAGAAAATTCCGGCGCAAAATCAATGCTTGCTTTAAAATGTTTTTCTACTTGGTCGGTTTTTGATTTGATGAGCAAATATATGGACGGGACTACAAGCAGTTCTCTTTATGAGGCAAGGCTTGGTTATGAAAAATTCGGCAAAGAAACGCATAGTTTTAGCGTAGCATACTCTGACGGCGATATTAAAGATTTAAAGAATTTTGCAGACAAAATCATTTTTAATTCCATATCTCAACTTGAGAAATTTTACAAAAAGGCAAAGACGGGCGCGGCGAAATCTCAATTGGGGCTGAGGATAAATCCTTCTATCAGCTATTCTCATTTTGATTTGGCAGACCCTGCGAGAAAATACAGCAGGCTTGGCGAGATAGACATAAAAAAAGTTTTTCCTGTTTTGGACAAAATCAGCGGCATAATGTTTCAT